>DKLU01000260.1:0-11804 GCA_002455915.1 Chryseobacterium sp. UBA6632 | reverse complement strand
TATTGCTTAGTAAAAATTAAATCTTTTGTTTCTGGAAGATAAATTTTAATATCTGTTCCAGGTGGACATTTACTATCATCAAGTATCATATCATTAGGGCGATATTCCCATGAAAGTTGTGTTGAAGTTAACTTTTTTAATTCAACTGCACCCCAACCAACACCACAATTTGTACCACCATAATTAAACCATACAACATTTTTATTTGGATATGTCCCGTGGCTAAAAATAGTATGTTTTAGCTGATTTGTTTGGAAAGTCATATTTTGTGTGTTTTGTAAAACTACTCCACTTTGATTTCTAATAATATATTTTACAGATAAAATATCTTGATAAATATTTAGTGATTGAAGAAATTTCTTTGTCTCTTTAGTGATAAATAAAGTAATTTCTTTGCTCTCATAAGTTGCTTTGTATGTTCCTATTAATGGGTTTAATTCATTATTGATATCTTTTATATATGAATTTTGAGGAACATTATCAAAGTCTGTATTCAATGGATAAACCTGTTGAGATTTGCAAAATAATGATATTAATAATGATGTTATTAAGAAAATATTTTTCATTTTTTACATTTTATAAAGTTAAAATTTATTTACATGGATCAGCATTTATTGAACCATCTGTATTTTTAGTTATTGTTTTAATAGTTCCATTATTTTCAATTCTTTGCAAATTGACTTTACCTTCCAGCCCCATATCTGTAATTGTTTTAAAAAAGAATTTTTCGATTGCTTCATTACTTACATTCCCGTCTGAGCTTATCATTCCATATCTTGTTTGGTATCTATCGTTGAATGGTTTTAATGTTTCATCTGTAAAAGTCACTACTGCATCTGAATAACTTCCGTTAAAATAGATTACATAATGCATGCCATTAGGAGCAATCATTCCTAGATAAGCCTTAGTAGGGTCTCCATAATTCCCCTGCGCTCTTGCAAACCCTAATAATTGGTCTATATCAGGTGGTGATAGCATAGGTATTTCAGCAACTGTATGATTATGATAACCGCCAGTATATCCGGTTTTATCACCAAAATTTACACTATGAGCTTGTCCGGGAATAGTTGCAGAGGGAGTGCCATCAGCTTTAAACTTTATACCTTTTTCCCCGTAGTTATCATTACTTTTAGGAAGTATAGATTGGTCTTTCAATTCATTGAGACCTGCTGTCATTTTAGGGTTATTGATAATAGCTTTTGTTTTCTGGCAGGGGTCTTCCTGAGTTTCCGGTTCATTATTATTTCCTCCTCCCGGATAAGGGTATTCTCCACCGCTACATTCACCATTAGGTCCTACAATGCCTGTGCAAGATTCCATATCCTGTTGGGTACATCTTACAATTACTTTGGTATCCCAATGCCCGGGGCCATTATCATTATTAGGATTGTTGGGGATCCATACCGATACATGTATACTACTGCAGCTACGGCCTTTAGCAAAAGAATTTTCAGGAAATATAGCTTTTTTAAGGGGAGCAAAAACCAGATCCTGAAAAAATGAAATATGCCCAGGAAATTGAGTATAATAAAAATGAATTTTACTTCCTTTTCTGGGAACCTGTATTACGGCAATCACTTTATCATCTTTTACTACGGGAACCATCAGAAAACTTTCGTCAAAGGTTCCCATCGTAACAGCATAATCCCAATAAGGCGTGCCGTTGGTGGTATTTATTCTGGTTTCGTTTTCCAGATATACCTGCATTACGTTTTTAATGTATTTTTCATCTTCTTTCCAAAGACTTTTAGAATGGTATTCTTTTGAAGAGGGATCGGCCGAAGAAATCATCTCATCATGAACACATGAGTGAAGCAGAAAACTGAAGGTTGCCAGAAGTAGCAACCACGAAATTAAATTTTTCGTCATAAGCATTTGTTTTTTTTATGGGTTTAATATATAAAAAATATAATAATCACATCATCGTGACAATTATTTAACAAAACTAAAATTATTTTTCTTTCGATATCATCGATATTTTGTTATTTTTGACCAAAATATCGATAATATGAGTATAGGTACTAAAGTAAAAAGATTCAGAGAGGCACGAGGTATTTCTCAGGATGATCTGGCGTTACGTTTAAACGTAGCACAAAGTACCATTTCTAGTATAGAATCTGATAAGAATATTCCCAACTCTTTACTGTTAAGTAATATCGCAAAAGAATTGGAAGTTGATATCAATGATTTATTGAACGACAACTCTACCTTTATAACAGATAATGAATTCAACGATCAATCTGTTGCAAATGTCAATCAATATAACCCTGTTTTTAATTTGCAGTCGCCAGAACTTATAGAAAGTATTGTAAAAAATCAGGAACAGATTGTTAAGTTAATGGAACTTCAGAGCAAACTGATAGAAAGTCTGCTAAAAAAATAATAGCTGTCGTAAAAAACAACAGCTATATTTGTATGGGTATTTTGAAAATACTATTTATAAACTTCGATTTTATCCGTCAAAGTATTAATGAAATTCTGAAGAGGTTTTTCAACCATCATTTTGATGAAAGGATTGAATTTACCTTCAAACAACATTTGTACCTCAGTCTGGTTTTCATTTAAAGGATTTAGTGTTGCAGTTAAAGCAAAATCTAAGCTTGAACTTGCAGATTTCAATACTGCTTTCTGATCGTTCACTTCATCTATTTTAAGGGCAATTTCAGGCATTCCCTGTAATCCGAATTTAAATCCATCTTCTCTCGTTTCAAATTTCTGAAGACCATCCGGCATAAATTCTTTGTAATTTTCAGGAGATTTCAGTATTTCTACAAGCTCCTTCGATGATTTATTCACAATAATCTTTCGTCCTTCTAAATTCATTTTTTATTTTTGTATTTAAATTCTTAATTCTTACAAATATATGTATAAAGTTTTTGTGAACGAAAAAAAATTGTTACTGTCTAAGCAATCTGAAAACTTAGAAAAATCGCTTAGCTATGAAAGCTTCACAACTTTAGAAATGGCTTTGGATCTGCTGGAAAACACTTCAGCCAACGAACTGAACGTGTACGGTGAAAATATTGAAGAAATCTGGACAGACTTTCAGAAACTTTTCAGAATCATTGAAGCGGCAGGTGGAATTGTAAGTAATGAAAATGGAGAAATTCTTTTCATCAAAAGGTTAGGAAAATGGGATCTTCCAAAAGGAAAAATGGAAAAGGGAGAATCGCGTGAAGAATCTGCGGTAAGAGAAATCGAGGAAGAGACAGGTTTAAAAGATGTTGAATTGGTACAATTCATCAATACAACGTATCATATTTATATCGAAAGAAACGGCGATAAAGTTCTGAAATGTACGCATTGGTTTGAAATGAACTTTAATGGTGAAGATACCTCAAAACCACAAACAGAAGAAGGAATTACTGAAGTTGCCTGGAAAAACGACACACAGATCGAAGATGAAGTTTTTCCAAACACATTCAAAAATATTAAGCTGATTTTAAAAGAATTCTGGAGCAATAGATCTAAATAAAGTCTATTGCTTTTTCCAGCGCAATTCCTCTGGAACCTTTTAGCAATACGTTTTCTGACGGAATTTTATTCGATTTTAAATATTCCGTTAGCTCTGCTGTATTCTCAAAAGATGTTTCAGATGAATTGATGCTTTTAAAGTTTTTGCCAACGGTAAAAATTTCATCAAAACCTAAGTTTTTGGCTAAATTTAAAATATTTTGATGCTCTTTTTCACTCTCCTCTCCTAGCTCAAGCATATCACCAATAATGATTGTTTTTGAACCTTCAAAGGTGATGAAATTATGCAAAGAAGCCGTCATAGAACTCGGATTGGCATTATAAGTATCCAACACCAACGTTTTACCATCTTTTTTCACGACCTGAGAACGCATATTCGTTGGTGTGTAATTCTCAATGGCATGTTTAATTTTATGGAAATCGATTCCAAAGTGTAAGCCTAGACTTGCCGCTGCACAAAGATTGGTGAAATTGTACTCACCTGTTAATTTAGAAACAGCTTTTTCATTTTGATAAACTAAACCTACAAAATGCTCTTCTGAAAATGCTTCAAAATTATAATCTGAAGTCTCTTTTCCAAAAGTAATTGTTGGCGAATAATTTTCTGTTTTTTCAATCTGAATAGGATCACTTTCATTAATCAAAATAGTTTGACCATGAGTTTTTAAATAATCATATAATTCAGATTTACCTTTAATTACCCCTTCAAAACCACCGAAACCTTCAAGATGAGCTTTGCCAAAATTTGTGATATAACCGTAATTTGGTTTAGCAATATTTGAAAGTAATTCAATTTCCTTCTGATGATTGGCTCCCATTTCAATAACTGCCATTTCATGTTCTGGTTTAATCGAAAGCAGCGTTAAAGGAACTCCAATATGATTGTTCAGGTTTCCGAAAGTATACTGAACATTAAATTTTTCTGAGAGCACAGCATGAATCAATTCCTTCGTCGTAGTTTTACCATTACTTCCCGTTAATCCGATAATAGGAATCTGAAGCTGATTTCTATGATGAATGGCAAGCTGCTGCAGAAACTCTAACGTTGATGGAACATAGAAAATGTTTTTAGCTTCGTTTTCAAAATGCTTTTGCTCAACAATTACGGCTAAAGCACCTTCATCAATAGCTTTTTCGGCCAATGTTGCTGCATTGAAATTATCACCTGAAAAAGCGAAAAAAATATCATTCTTTCCTATTTTTCGGCTATCGATGGTTACTTTATTTGATTGTAAAAATAAAGTGTAAAACTGTTCTATATTCATAATTCAAAAATAAAAAAACCTTCCAAAAATTCGGAAGGTTTTTTAAAAATATTTTTTGATAAATATTATCTTCTAGTTCTACTCTTATCGCTAGCTCTAGCATCCTGTGCAACACGGAATCCAATCCAACCATAAGCCTTGTTTTCAGTCTTATATCTTCTTTGTCCCGGATCTAGCCAATAAGCTGTATCTTGCCAAGAACCACCTTTTACTACTCTAACATCGTTAGACATAGCAGAAGTTCTGTCTCTTGTATCTTTTTGCATTTTTACTCTACCTGTAGCATCTACGATAAATCTCTGTTTTGGAGAGTTATACATATCATAAGATGCAGCAGAATCTGCCGCTCTGTAATACTCTAATGAAGACTGTCTGTCACCATCTCTGTAGTTTCTGTAGTCAGCAACTGTCTGTCTTTCGAACTGACCTGGTAAGTTTTTGTAAACTAATCTTCCGTCAGCCAAAGTATCATATTTAATGCTTGTCTCGTCTACCATTTTGTAAGTACCGTCACCGTTTCTTACGATAGCCTGAGGCATATTTCCTCTGTAGTAGTTGAAATCACTGAAGTCTTCATCAATGATTGGTCTGTATACGTCAGCAGTCCATTCAGCAACGTTTCCATACATACCGTAGATACCTAGGTCATTTGATGGATATTGTCTAACGTCTGAAGTTTGTGCAGAACCGTCGTTTTTCCAACCTGCGATACCAGAATAATCTCCTCTTCCCATTTTGAAGTTTTCAAGGAACATTCCTCTGTCTCTACCTTTAGTACCTCTTAATAATTCGATTTGAGGTTTTTTACCTAAATATTGGTTGTACTCTCTGTTTTTAGCCATTCCTAAAGCAGCGTATTCCCATTCAACTTCTGTTGGAAGTCTGAATTTTTGTACCATTGCGCCATTAGGAGCTCTGTTTGCAGCTAATAATCTTTGGTTTGTTGTTTTCAAACCAGTTTTTTGCTGCATTCTTTGTTCATTTATATAACCTTGCATTTCAGGATCATTCGCTTTGAATTTATCCATATTGAATGCAGTTCCTCCCTGATTATTAGATTCATTGATATATAAATCTTTAGCAATGATACCGGCTTGCATTAAAGCCTTTTCGTTTGCTCTGTCTGTCAACCACTCGCAGTATCTGTTGGCTTGAGTCCAAGAAACACCTACTACCGGATAGTAGTCGAATTCAGGAGAACGGAAATAAGTTTCGTTATAATCGTTTCTAGATAATTTGTTGTCCCAAAGCAAGGTATCTGGCAAAGCACCGTTGTAGATCTCCTTAAAACTTGGGTCACTTGGTGGGAATACATACTTCAACCATGTCAGGTATTCGCGGTATTCGTAGTTAGTAATTTCTGTTTCTCCGATAAAGAAAGAACTTACCTGCATTCTGCGTGGTGAGTTATTCCAATCGTGCATAACATCATCTTTCACTAATCCCATTGTGAAAGTTCCACCTTCTACATATACCATCCCCGGCCAACCTTTTTGTTTTTGTTGCTTTCCTGCAAAAAACCAACCTTGTTTCTCGTTTGGTTTCCAACCTGTTTTGCTGACAAATTTTTTAGTACCGCCGCCTTTGCTAGTACCTGATCCACCACAACTGGTTAATGCAAGTGTAGAACTTAATGCTATTAATGAAAACAACTTTAGTTTTTTCATAGTCGATATAAATATTTTCAAAGTACAAAGAAAAAATAAATTATTCAATAAATCAAGTAAAGATTGATTTTTTTGAAAAACGATAACAAATTAATTTTATTGTATCGCAATTTAATTATAAAATTTTCATTTATTTTGTAATTCGGAAATTTGAATAATAAACATGAGAAAAAAAATCACGCTTTTATTTCTATTAGCCTCTACATCAATGTTTTGGGCCCAAAGAGTCAACATTGAATGGAATGGTTCTAAAATTCAAGACTTTGGTGAGTCTAAAATTAATCTTCCAAATTTCAAAAATGAAGGTTTTTCTTACAGCCAAAATAGCGTTTTTATAACTACCAGACAAAAAATAGGAGAAAAGCAGATCAAAATTTCTAATTTATCTTGGGAACCCGTTTCCAACAGAGATTTATTTGAGCTTAACAGACAATTGCTGCCAAAGCGTGAACTGAATAACGTATCCTATTATTATCATGAAGGGGAAAGATATGCCAACATAAGTGTTTCATTATTTAAATTTGAAAAAGGTCAGGTTTTAAGACTTGCTTCTTATGATGTTTCTGAAGGTGCCGCTATTGCATCAGGCAACGGAAATGCCAATAAAGTGGGAACAACTGCAAATCCTTTGGCAAGTGGTGGTTTTTATAAAATTAAAGTTGATAAATCCGGAATTTTCAAAATTACAACTCAGTTTTTAAAAGATAACGGCATCAACCCTTCTTCTGTAAATCCTAAGAATTTCAGAATTTACGGAAACGGAGGAATCATGCTTCCTGAAAATAATCAAGACACGCAATACAGCGCCTTGCAGGAAAATGCCATTCAGGTGGTAGGTGAAGATGACGGTGTATGGAATGATGGAGATTATGCTTTATTCTATGCCCAGGGGCCGGATGGTTACAATCTTTATGATACAGGAAACGGTAACGGCTTTAAAAGAAACGAGACAAGGTTTGACAGCAGTAATAATCTGAAAAACATCTACGAAGATCATTCTTATTATTATATTAATTTTGATAAAGGTGCCGGAAAAAGAGTGCAGCAAGCAGATGTAGCACTTCCAAATACGGCTTTGATTACGAGATACGATAACTATCAGGTGATTAATAACGATCAGAAAAATTTGCTGAAAGTTGGAAGAATCTGGGTGGAAGATGCACCGTTTACCACAGATAAAACGATTACTTTTAACACCAATTCGCCAATTCAAGGAGGCGATTTTATCAGATACCGTACACAGATTGTAGGGTATCATGCTCAGCAGAACTCAACAACATTCAATATTAATAATCAAAATTCAGTTCCTATTCCTGTTCCGCCAAACGGAACCAATGTTGCCTATGATTTTTTTCCTTTGAATTACAACGGAACGATTTCAAATTTAAGCGGAAATCAGATTACTATTAATTATAAGCCTGATATTACAACAAATCCTAACGGAACTTTCTATTTTGATTATGCCGAAGTGCAATATAAAGAAGATTTGAAATTCAACGGAACTCAGATGAATTTCAGAGATTTTTCTTTAATGAGCGGAACAAATACCAACTATGGTTTCAGTATTTCTAATACCGCACTCATGGAGCAGGTTTGGGATGTTACCGATATTACGAATGCAACAAGACGAGTAAATAAAGCGGCAGGAAATGGTACTTTCAGTTTTGGATATAATTCTTCTAACCCGAATTTTAATAATGAATTTGTAGCTTTCCGAGCAGAATCTGCTTATTCGCCACAGTTTGTAGAGAGAATTGCCAATCAAAATCTTTCTGAAATACAGAATGTAGATTATTTAATATTAACCACTGCCCCATTCATGTCTCAGGCGCAGAGAATTGCCAACTTTCATGAATCAAGGAACAGCTATAACGTTCAGGTAGTTGATATTAATAAAATTTATAACGAATTTGGCAGCGGAAGCAGAGATCTTACCGCTATCCGTAATTTTGTAACGAAATTAAATACTCCGGCAGGACGTTTAAAATATGTCTTCATTTTAGGAGATGCTTCGTATGACTATAAAGACAGAATTTCCGGAAACACCAATATCGTTCCAAGCTACGAGAGTGAAGAATCTGCAGATTTTGTGAGCTCATTCGTTACAGATGATTATATCGTGATGACGCAGCCGCAGACCTCTAATCAAATTGAATATATTTTACCGGATCTGCCTATCGGAAGAATTCCTGCTGCCAATGTTACAGAAGCTGCCAATATGATTGATAAATCTTTGGCTTACAACAATTCTCTTCCGGGGCAATCTACTCCGTTTGGAGAATGGCGTATGAAGTTGGATTTTGTGGTGGATGATGACAACGATGGCGGAACACCTTTCCATACTGTAATGAATAATTCTTTGGTAAATGTTTTCGAACAAAACAATACCAATCTTAAAGAATATAACGTAAGAAAATTGTATTTAGATGCTTTCCAGCAACAAAGTTCTGCGGGAGGGCCAAGATATCCGCAGGTAAACCAGGCGATTGCCAATGATGTAGGAAACAGCTTATATCTTTTCTATTTCGGGCACGGAGGTATCAACGGATGGGCACAGGAAAGGGTTTTATCTTCTGATGAAGTTCAGAATTTCAACAACTTCTCGAATGTTTACAGCCGATTCCCTTTTGTATCTACGATTACGTGTGAATTTACCCTTTGGGACGATCCTGCAACCAGTTCTGTAGGAGAGCAGTTTATTAAACTAAAACAAGGCGGAACTTCTACAATGATTACTTCCAGCCGTGCAGTAGGTGTAGGATATGGTATCGATTTTACTAATATTCTTACGCAAAACATCTTCAAACTGGAAAGTGATGATTTTGCCACATTAGGTATGGCTCATTTAAATGCTAAAAAACAAAAAGGTGCTTATCCGGATCACTTAAAAGTAAACTTCCTTGGTGATCCCGCTACGAAATTGAGCAGACCAAAAAGACTTTTAACAATTGATAATATTGAAACTCCGGTTCCGGGATTAATCCGCGGATTAGATTTTGTGAAAATTACCGGGCGAGTTACCAATCAGAACGGAACCACCAACACGACTTTCAACGGAAGAGTGGTTATTAATATTTTTGATAAAAGATTAAATAAATCAACCTTAAATAATGACGGAGGTTTAACGCCGATCTTACAATATACAGAAGAAGGAAGTGCAATTGTAAAAGCATCCGGAACTGCTGTAAACGGAATTTTCACCGTAGAATTTTATGTTCCGAAAGATATTAACTACGCTGTTGGAACAGGTAGAATTCTTGGATATGCCGATAATAAAGCAACCGATGTTTTCAACAACCAAGCCGTTCAGGTAGGAGATCTTAATCCAAACGGAATTAATGATAACGAGCCGCCAAAAGTGAAATTGTATATGAACAATACAAATTTTGCCGATGGGGGAATTACAGATCAAAACCCGATGTTATTGGCTTGTGTTACTGATGATACGGGAATTAATTCTACAGGATCAGGCGTTGGTCACGATATTACTGTATATTTGGACGGCCAAATTATTAACACCGTAATTTTGAACGACTTCTTTGCTTCAGGAGAAGGAAATGGTTGTGTAAATCCTAGTTTAGCCGATTATCAGAAAGGAAATGTAACCTACCCTTTCAGAAATTTAGGATTAGGACAACATCAATTAACATTTAAAGTTTGGGATATAAACAATAATTCTACAACTTCTACGTTGAATTTTGAGGTTAAGGATGAAGCCGACCAGCGTTTGACAATCAACAGACCAATGAACTGGCCAAATCCGTTTACCAATAAAACCTACGTTCAGTTTGAGCATAATTGTGATGATATTTTGGATGTAAACGTTCAAATCTATACAATTACAGGAAAATTAGTAAAAACAATTTCGCAAACTGTAATGGCAGAACCGTTCCTACAGGGCTTTAGAACGCCTCGCCAAGCAATTGAATGGGACGGAAGAGACGATTTTGGGGCAACAGTAGCAAAAGGTACGTATATTTTTAAGATATTTGCAAAAAGTCAAAATCAAGAAAAATGCAAAGGAAGTGCTACAGCTGTAGAAAAAATGGTACTTTTGAAATAATTTTAAAATAATAATTGTAACAATATTTATAAAAAACTGATAATATATAAAAGACAACATATGAATTTAACTACTAAGCTGTTTTTGGGGATTGGTTTAAGTGCTGGTTTTTTAGGATACTCGCAGGATCTAAGTAAAATAAACCCAGTATTAACTGGAGCTCCATTTCTAAGAATTGCGCCGGATGCTAGAGCCGGAGGTATGGGAGATCAAGGGGTTGTTACCTCTCCCGACGCGTTTTCTCAGTTCTGGAATGCAGCGAAATATCCTTTTAGCAGGACGAGTTCTTCCGTTGGGGTAAACTATACTCCGTACATGGGGAAACTTACAAATGATGTATTCTTATTATATGGTGCGTTCCACAAATTCTTAGGTCAGGAAGAAAGATCTACGATCTCAGCAAGTATTTATTACTTCAATATGGGTGAGGTAGATTTAACTCAGCTAGTAGGAAATGATGTAACTTCAATGGGTACCTCAAAGCCAAACGAATTCTCTATCGACGTTGCTTATGGTTTGAAACTTTCTGATTCTTACTCCATGGCCGTTACAGGTAGATTCATTCGTTCAGACTTAGCCGGAGGATTCAACACAGATACGACTTTGAAAGCAGCGAACTCTTTTGCAGTAGACGTTTCAGGATATTATACTTCTCCTAGATTCTCAAGTTTCGGAGGGTATGACGGAAAACTGAATGCAGGTTTTGCTGTTCAGAACTTAGGTCCGAAATTAGATTATACAGGAAACGAAGAATCAAGATCTTATTTGCCTACTATGGCAAGATTAGGGGTTG
Organism: Chryseobacterium sp. UBA6632; assembly: GCA_002455915.1. Classification (GTDB taxonomy): domain Bacteria; phylum Bacteroidota; class Bacteroidia; order Flavobacteriales; family Weeksellaceae; genus Chryseobacterium. The sequence continues at coordinate 542 of DKLU01000260.1, read as the reverse complement.
GTTACGACATGTATCTTGATGATGTAAACAGAGTGGGATTAAGCGTTGAAGGTTCAAAAATCTTAGTTCCTGGTTCTGAATATGCAGGAATCGATCCGAATACAAGAAAACCAATGTATGCAGTGCCAAACGTTGGTGTAATGCAAGGTATCGGAAAGTCTTTCAAAAATGCTAATTCTATCATGTATAGTGCAGGTCTTGAGTATTCTTATGACAATGCATTCGCAGTAAGAGGAGGTTATTTCCACGAAAGTGAAGAGCAGGGAGCAAGACAATTTGCAACAGCAGGTATCGGATTAAAGTACCGTTCTTTCGGTCTTGATATTTCTTACCTTATTAATATGTCTAAAGTTAATACCGCTTTGGATAACACCCTTCGTTTCGGTCTAACTTGGAACATTGGTGATGAAACATCTAATGTAGATTACTAAGAAACATATCTTAATATAATACAAAGCTCCATAAAAATGGAGCTTTTTTGTTTAACTGAGGTTTGATTAATTTTAAAGAGTTCTATTTTTCGTTTTATACTTTGTCTGCTT
>DKLU01000256.1:3851-5540 GCA_002455915.1 Chryseobacterium sp. UBA6632 | reverse complement strand
GTATGTACCACGATCATTGAGGTCGCATTAATTATCTCGCTGATGGTTGCCGGCGGTGATCAGGCAATCACGCTGGCTAGAGATACTGTTTTTGCAGCAGTAATGCTTATTCTCAACGGAATTTTAGGAATCTGTATTTTGGTAGGCGGAGTGAAATATTATGAGCAGTTTTTTGCACGAACTTCGGCTACAACTTATTTGGTGAGTATTGTTTCTATCCTGATACTAACGTTGGTTCTTCCCAATTTTACTTCAAGTGTAAACGGACCTTTCTATAATCAGGCGCAGTTGATCTTTGTTTCGATTGCCTGTTTGGTGATTTACGGTGTATTTTTGATGGTTCAAACCATTCGACATAGAAATTATTTCATCGTTCCCGATGAGCATCCAGAGGAAAGTTATATTCCGAATATGACGAAAACATTCGTAAGCTTTGGTTTTCTGATCGTTTGTTTGGCAATTGTGGTGATGATGGCGAAAGGACTTTCAACAACCATCGAAAATATGGTTCAGAGTTTTGGAGCACCCAAATCTTTGGTTGGCGTCATTATTGCGGCGGTGGTACTTCTTCCTGAAGGGGTTGCAGCAATTCGCGCGGCGAGAAGCAATCAGATTCAATCGAGTTTAAATTTAGCCTTAGGTTCAGCCTTGGCAAGTATCGGATTGACGATTCCAGCTGTTTCCGTGGTGTGTATCATGTACGATATTCCGTTGGTGCTAGGTTTGGATAAGAAAGATATTATTCTGCTTTCGCTTTCGGTGTTTATCGTGATGCTTTCTTTAAGCCGTGGAAAAACAAATGTACTTTACGGAACTGTTTTATTGGTGAATCTTGCCGCTTATATTTTCACGGTTATCGTTCCGTAGTTAAAACTTTAAACATTAAATTCAGAACTTTAAACCATTAAAGTCTTCTTGCCAAATCCATTTTAAAAGCCATCAGTTTAGCAATGTTTTCGGCTTTATAAATAGCTAAATCTGCATTTTCGCCCACGAAATTTTCCTCCACAGTTGAAGTCCACATTTCAAGCCATTTGTCAAAATGTTTCTGCTCCATTGCCTGCATTTCATTGATCGGGAAATGAACGCCCATCGGATTTCCTTTATACGTCATCTGTCCGAAAAGAATAGATTCCCAAAAAGAATACATCTTAGGCAAATGTTGGCTCCAGTCAACTTTGGCAATATCATTAAAGAAAAACCCAATCGTCTCATCTTTAATTACTTTGTCGTAAAAGGTGTTGACAAGGGTTTCAATATCTTCTCGTGTTTCCAGCTTTTTCATATTTCAAATTTAGTTTAAAATCAATTTAAAAATTCAATAGCGAAGTTGATAAATTTCATGAAAACAATATTTTATCTTTGTATGTTTTTTTGAACATAAAAAAGAATATTCATACGTTTTGAATATTCTCAACATTTCATACGAAAACAAACAAATGAGATAAAAAATGGCAAGAGGTTTAAGAAAAAGAATTCGACAGAAAAATTCTGAAAACAGTGGCTTTGGAACGAATGCTTCCGGAAGATTCATTAAAAAAGATGGTCTTCCGAACGTTGAAAGAAAAGGGGTGAATATTTTTAATAGATTCAGTTGGTATCATACAATGCTGAATCTTTCTACTTTTCAGTTTCTTTCTTATTTAGTTACGGCTTATATTTTGGTGAATTTATTTTTTGCTTTAATTT
>DKLU01000256.1:0-3733 GCA_002455915.1 Chryseobacterium sp. UBA6632 | reverse complement strand
TTGCTTTAATTTATTATGTAATTGGTGTAGAACATCTTACAGGAATTGATAAAAGTGATCCTCTGAACGAATTTATTGATGTATTTTTCTTTAGTTCGCAGACTTTTACCACAGTTGGATACGGAAGAATCGCTCCGGTAGGCTTTATGGCAAGTTTGGTAGCGACTTTTGAAGCTTTTTTAGGATTGCTTACCTTTGCCATTGCAACAGGTTTGTTTTATGGGAGATTTTCCCGACCGCGAGCGTATCTTAAATTTTCAGACATCGCTGTAATTGCTCCTTTTCAGGATGTTACAGGATTGATGTTTAGGCTGGCTCCTTTTAAAAACAATGCATTAACCAATGCCGATGTTGTAGTTTCAACAGCGATTGAAGTAAGTGAAAATGGTGAGACGAAGACGAATTTTTATACTCTAAAAACTCACTTGAGCCATATTAATACATTAGCTTTAAACTGGACAGTTGTTCATAAGATTGATGAAAATTCGCCGTTTTTTGGTTTTACAAAAGATGATTTCTACAATACACCCATCGAAATTATTGTGCATGTGCGCGCTTTTGATGAAGTATTTTCAAATACCGTAGTGCAGAGAGCATCTTATGTTTCAAAGGAAATTGTTTACGGGGTGAAATTTGTTCCGATGTATTATCCTGCAAAGAATAAGGAGTTTACGCTGCTGGATTTAGATAAAATAAATGATTATATGGCTGTTGATATGCCAAATATAGTGGAGGAAGAATGAACTTAGAATCATACAAAAAACAGGCTTTACAAAAGCAAAAAGAGCATAAAAAATTTCTGGACGGATTGAAGAAAAAACCGCCCAAAAACCTCGATTATATTGTTCAGGAAACACATGATGAAGTTTTTGAGGAAATTGATTGCCTTCAATGCGCAAATTGCTGTAAAACGACAGGACCTTTATACACCGAAAAGGATATTGAGCGTATTTCTAAACATCTTCGCATGAAAGCCTCTGATTTTGAAACGAAATTTCTTCGTGTAGATGAAGATAACGACAAAGTGTTGCAAAATCTTCCCTGCTACTTTTTGAATACAGATAATACATGTTCGATTTACGAGGTTCGCCCGAAAGCATGTAGAGAATATCCTCATACAGATCGAAAAAAAATCTATCAGATTAATAATTTGATGGTAAAAAATACCGTGATTTGTCCAGCAGCTTATGAATTTGTAGAGAAAATTATGAAGAATTTGGCAAAATAATTTACAATTCCAAAATCGTCTTAAAAGATTATAAAGTACGTTAAATTAGATATTTACATATAATATTCGATAAAGTGGCGGCGTTTTACTTAAACAACCATTTAAAATATTATCATGAAAAAGTTAATTTTCACAGCAGCGTTCTCATTAGTCGGAGTAATCGCGGTATCGGCGCAGACAATAACACAAAGTCCTGCAGAAACTACTAACCAGACCACTCAAAATCAAACTCAGAATCAACAGTTGCAGACAACAGATCCAAATGTTGTTTCAACACAGCAAAATACGCAGACTGTGGATCCTTCGGTTCAAAATCAAACCACTGTAACGACTACAGATCCTAATCAGGATGCGACAAAACCACAGGAGGTAACAAAAGAAGAGCGAAAATCTAAAAAGAAAAAGTCGAATTAGAGAAAACTAATCTAAATGTTTTAAAGTAGAAATGAGATCCTGGAATGTTATGTTTCAGGATTTTTTTAAATAATTCAAAATTTATTTTTTTCTTTGAAAACCACTTATTGATTGTTTTTTTTTATTAAACAGCAACTTTTCAATTAACAAAATTAGAATTAATAAATATTCAAATAAAAAATATCACCTTAAGAAAATAGAAAACAACTATTTAACATAATAATTCGGCATCGTTTTTGATGATATCTGAAAAATTATTTAGCACAATAATTATCTAGATAATTGATTAATAATAATTCAACACAAATTATGACAAAAAAAATTACTCTAAGCATTCTGCTTACGGCTGCTGTTAGTTTTTACTTTCAGCCGGCTCTTATTAAAGCACAAGAAAGAACTCCAAACGAACAGACATCTTCAACCAAAAATCTACCGAAATTCTCAACAGATTCTTCTTTGGGAACGTTCCACTTCGATTTTAACGGTAGAAATGTTACTCCTAACTATCTTGTTACACATTTTAACGAGTGGTTTGGGGCAGACAATGATCATTCTTTAAAATTAGTCAATGAAAATACTGATGAACTGGGAATAAAGCATTCTGTTTATCAACATTTTTATAAAAATACCAAAGTGCAGGACGAACTTGTACTTCTGCATGAGAAAAATGGCTATCTCACTTCTGTAAATGGTGAATTTACGAATACCATTAATCTTACGCCTGCACAATTATCGGAAAGAGAAGCACAAAATGCGATTTCAAAAGATTTTCCAAAAAATACTCAGATTAAATTTTCTACTTTGGAAACTGTAGTGGCTAAAGTAAGAAAGGGAGATGAAGTAAAAACGTACTATACTTCGAAAATTGGAGTAACCGCTATGAGCCCGATGAAAGCTGCAACTTATTATGTTGATAATTCTTCAAGAAAAATAGTTAAAAAACTTTCTAAAATTTATAAATCAGATACACCTTCTAGCAGTGCCACTCTTAATAGAGGAAACCAGCAAATAACCGTAGACTCTTATAATGGAGGCTATCGTCTAAGAGACAATGCAAGAAAAATACAGACGTTTAACGGAACTAATATTAGCAATGCTAATACGAATGCAGACGGAACACTAGAAGGATACACAGAATATACAAATAGTAACGCAAATTATACCACAAATGCCACCAAACCAGCAGTAGAAGCACACTGGGGAATATCAAAAGCGTACGATTACTATTTATCAAGACACAATCGTAATAGCTACGATAATAATGGCTCTGTCATAAGAAATTATTATAATGTAAATATGAATGCCTTGAGTGGAGAATCTGGCTATGACGGTACCAATGCGCAGGCAATAGACGAAGATGGTCTTGTAGCAATGGCTTACGGCAATGGTAAATATAATGATACCCAAATATTTCATCCCGTAATAATGCTTGATGTTGCAGGTCATGAATTTTCTCATTTAGTTATTAGCAGAAATTCTCATGGAGGATTAAATTACGAAGGAGAATCTGGTGCATTGAATGAATCTATCGCAGATATGATGGGGACTTCAATAGAATTCTACACAGGATTAAACCCAAATTGGACTTTAGGTGAAGGAGTATTTGTAACTCCTCCGGGAAATTCTCCCAATTATTTAAGAAATATGGGAAATCCAAATTCGGCTTTCCAACCTCAACCAGATACTTACATGGGAACTTATTGGGCATCTACCAGTAATCCATCCGATTCAAATGATCAAGGTGGCGTACACACCAATAGCGGTGTAGGAAATTATTGGTTTTACTTACTATCACAAGGAGGATCTGGAACTAACGATATTGGAAATGCCTATTCGGTAAGCGGAATCGGAATACAAAAAGCAGAGAAGATTATTTACAGAGCATTAATGAACTATTTCACACCCAACATGACGTATATGGATGCTTATAATGCTACTAAAACGGCTATTAATGATCTTTACGGAGCCAATAGTAACGAAGCCATTCAAAATGCAAAAGCATGGTATGCGGTAGGTTTCGGAAACGGAAATCTGGCGACCAGTGAAACTGTGAAAGCCTCAGAAAATGATTTCAGAGTATATCCAAATCCT
>DKLU01000441.1 GCA_002455915.1 Chryseobacterium sp. UBA6632 | reverse complement strand
TCCGGCAATATCAGATCCCGGTTGCCCGTTTCTTTTGATATTTTTAAACTTAATGATTGGATATCCATCTGTAAATGTTGCCACATTATTAATTTCTAAACTTTGGCCATCTGTATGGAAGTTTCCTCTTTTATCAAGAGAACCGTTCGTCGAAGGAAACAAATTTGCAATGTTTTTCGTACTTCTTAAACCACCCCAGCCACTGTTGATTCCGAAATTAGCAGGCACCATAGAGCCTCCCGTGCCCGCATGAATAATATAAGTAGTTCCTCCAAATGTTCTGGTGTGAGTACCATCGTAATTTACAGAGAATATTGTTTCATTATTATCCAAATTATTATCTGCCAAGAACAGTTCTCCATAATTTGTTTTTAATGAATATCCTGCATTAATTACCTTCTCAGCATACACTCTTGCATCAGAATATCTTCCCTGACCTGTGTAAACTTCTGCATTTAAATAAAGCTTTGATAATAACATCCAAACAGCAGCTTTGTCAGCACGTCCATATTCATTTGTTCTTGGGTCTTTTAATAATCCTTCAAGATCTTTTAATTCTGATTCCACATAATTGAAAAGTTCTTTACGCTCAATTCTTCTAGGAGGAGTTGTACCTACCTCATCAGCTTCTGTAGCGAAAGGACCATTTCCAAATAAATCAATGGCGTGAGTATAGCTTAATGCTCTCATAAAGCGAGCCTCATTTCGGTACAATCTGGCTTCGTCTGCATTAGCACCTGTAATATTTCTTGACGCTAATTTTTCATCTGTTGTCTCTCTGATAAACTCATTTGAAAGACCCACCTGATAATAAATTCTATAATATAATGCGGCAATAAATTCGTTGCTTGAAGACCAGGTCATACTGTGTAAATCTGGTAAAGAACCATCACCCCAGGCAATAACAGCTTCATCTGTTGGTAATTCCTGCAACTGAAAGTATTGTCTGATATAGTTAGATGTTCCTCCGTCTATTCCACTGATATCAGGATCACCATCACCCCCATTCTGACCACTCATTGCTAAACCTGCATAGATTTTGGCCAAAACGTTTTTATAATTGTTAAAATCTGCATATACAGAAGCTGAAGTTACTTCCGTCTCCGGCATTCTATTCAAATCACTTTCACAAGAGCTAAGAAATAGTACCGCAGTAAGCCCGGCAGCAAAAATTGTTTTATTGATATATTTAAATGTCATGATAGTCTTAATTAAAATTGAAAATTAAATCCTAAAGAATATACTCTTGGTCTCTGATATAAATTATTATCTATACCATTGAAAACTTCCGGATCTAAGCCGCTATATTTTGTAATAATGAAGGCATTCTGAACAGAACCAAAAATTCTTAGTTTAGAATCTTTTATAAATCTCGGGAAATTGTATCCTAAATTTATATTATCCATTCTTACAAATGATGCATTCTCTACATAATAATCTGATAAAAGCTGTGTACGCTTAAACCCTGTATCCAAATAACTCGAGTGAATATTTTGTACATAATTATTAAGACCAATACCTTGCTCTGTACCATATTGGGATGCAACATTGTTATAAACATAGTTCCCGATACTTGCTCTCATGGTAAATCCTAAATCCCAATCTTTATAATTAAACTTAGAAGAGAAACCTAACAATACATCCGGCGCAGGAGATTTATATCTGTAAAGATCATCATTGTTAATGATTCCATCACCATTTCTATCAACATACGCTCCTTCAATTGGTTTACCTGCATTATCATATACTTGTTGATATACATAGAAAGAATTTGGCTGATACCCTTCTGTATGCACCTGAATGGTTGTACCTGTAGCTCCACCAATAGAATTAACCAGAACCTGAGAAGAACCAAGATTCGTTACTTCAGATCTGAAATGAGTAGCATTTACATTAAATTCCCAAGAGAAATTTTCTGTTTTTACAGCTTTAACATTTACGTTGGCTTCAATTCCTCGGTTACGCATGTTACCAACGTTGGTAAGCAAATAATTCGTAAGATTGGATAAAGCAGGAACTGGAATAAAACTTAATAAATCTTTTGATTCTTTCTGATAAACATCAATGGTACCACTGATTTTATCATTCAGGAATCCAAAATCAAGACCTAAGTTAGTTGTTGTAGTGGTTTCCCATTTAATGTTTTTATCATATCCCTGAGCTCTGTAGGTATTGTAGAAAGTATCTCCTAATTGGTACTGTGCACCGCTATTAGATAAAATATATCTTGGTAAATAAGGATAATCATTTTTATCTATTTCCTGCTGTCCGGTCTGACCCCAACCTGCTCTTAATTTTAAAGTAGAGATTGTTTTAGAATCTTTTAAGAATCCTTCCTGATCAATTCTCCAAGCTAAAGCAACAGAAGGAAAATATCCTACTCTATTATCTTCGCTAAATCTTGAAGAAGCATCTCTTCTTAAAGAGGCAGTTAAAAGATATTTTTCATTGAATGTATAATTTAATCTTCCAAAATAAGAAATTATTGTATTTTGAGTAAAAGAATCATTTCCTGTAGCAGGATCTAAAGCTCCTGTTCCAAATACTGTCGGTGCAAATGGCTCAGATCTCTGCCAGTCCTGATAAGAATAACCTGCAGTGAAATCTACGGTAGACTTTATAGACTCAAATGTTTTAAGATAGTTAAAATAGAAATCTAATAATTTATTTTTCTTTTCTTGTGTATATCTTCTATAAGAACCTTTATTATTAAAAGCAGAAGCTACAGTAGGAAGCACTCTGGTATTTCCGTTTGAATCACTATAATCATAACCTACATTCAAATTGGCTCTTAATTCCGGTAAAAAATGGAATTTATAGTCAAACTGAATGTTTCCTATCAATCTTTTTACGTAAGAAAGATCCCATCTTTGATTCAACATAGAAACTGGATTCTTTGTTGCGTTCGTGTTAGGCTTTCCATCACCCTGCAACCATTCCCAATACCCTCCATAGTTGGTAAAAGAAGGATCATAAACATTTTGTGTAGGATCAAAAACAACAGCCGAGCCGATAGCCCCGTCATCTTTGAATCTGTTTTCTACATAAGTTCCTTTTAAATTTAAACTAACTTCTAAATGTTTATCAAAAAATTTAGGATTTAAATTCAAAGCCCCTGTAGTTCTTTCAATCGTATTTGTTCTGATAATACCTTCCTGATTCAGATATCCCAAAGACAATCTGTAAGGCAATCCTTTTATACCACCTGATAAAGATATATTATTATCAACTCCTACAGCTGTTTGGTAAATTTGGTCTTGCCAATTGGTATTAGCATTTCCTAAATATCCTTGATAAACAGATGTTGCTTTTTCTTTTACAACCTTACGGAACTCATCAGCAGACAACATATCTATATTTCCCATTTTGTTATAAACGGAAGTAGTTGTCGTATAATTTGCCTTTAGTTTTCCTGTTGTTCCTCTTTTTGTCGTAATAATTACAACCCCATTCGATGCTCTACTTCCATAGATTGCAGCAGCAGAAGCATCTTTTAAAATACTGAAACTCTCAATATCATTAGGATTTATTAAAGCTAAAGGGTTTGTTGCCCCGCTTATCCCGTTTGTATCTACAGGTACACCATCGATCACGATCAAAGGATCATTTAAGGCATTTAGCGAAGAACCTCCACGAATTCTTATCGTAGATCCTGCTCCCGGAGCACCTCCGTTATTTGTAATCTGGATTCCTGAAGTCTTACCTTGGATTAATTGTTCTGGTGAATTGATACTCCCTTCATTGAAGTCTTTTGCGGAGATAGCAGTCACAGATCCCGTTAAATCTGTCTTCTTCTGCTTTCCATACCCAATCAAAACAACCTCCTCTATTTTTTTCTCCTTGGTTGTGGAGTCCTGAGTTTGCGCATGCATCATGGAGCTTGCCAATAGAAATGCGGGCGCTATTTTTAATACCGTTGTAAAATTTCTCACAATATTATTTTTATATAGTTTCGTTTTTTAAGAATAAAGACTGTAAGTCAGTCTTGCAATTTAAAAAAAAATTAGAATTATGTTAATTTTATTAAAAATTTGGTTAAAATTGTGTAGATTAAACGAGTGTTTTAAGTTAAAAAACTGTTTTCCATTTATTTACATTAAAATATGCAAGACATAATATTAATTTAATTTTAACAAAAAGTTAAACATTTGTTTAACTAAATGTAACATTTGAGCATCGCTTATCTTGACAAAAGCTTTTAAAAACAGTAATTCAAACAATTTTCAGGGAGAATCCGTATCTTTGCAGTCAAAATTTAACTATAAATGTCAAACAGAAAGATGATTACGGCAGCTTTGCCTTATGCAAACGGACCGGTTCATATAGGACATTTGGCAGGTGTGTATATTCCTGCGGATGTTTACGCAAGATTTCAGCGAAGATTAGGAAAAGATGTAGCGTTTATCTGTGGTTCAGATGAGCATGGGATTCCTATTACCATCAGAGCAAAAAAAGAAGGAGTAACCCCTCAGGATATCGTTGACAAATACCATGAGATCATTAAAAAATCTTTTTCAGATTTAGGGATTTCTTTTGATGAATATTCGAGAACAACTTCTAAAAACCATTACGAAACCAGCCAAGATTTCTTTAAGGTTTTGTATGAAAAAGGGAAATTCACAGAAGAAATGTCTGAGCAGTACTTCGATGAACAGGCTGGAGAATTTTTAGCTGATAGATACATCGTTGGAACTTGTCCGAATTGTGGAAACGAAAATGCTTACGGAGATCAGTGTGAAAAATGTGGTTCTACCCTTTCTCCATCTGAGTTGATTAATCCAAAATCAATGTTAAGTGGAAACGTTCCTATTTTAAAAGAAACAAAAAACTGGTATCTTCCATTAAACGAATACGAAGATTTCCTAAACGAATGGATTATTGAAGGTCATAAAGATGACTGGAAGCCGAACGTTTACGGACAGGTTAAATCTTGGTTAAACGACGGTTTGAAACCTCGTGCGATGACCAGAGATCTAAATTGGGGTGTTCCTGTTCCACTTCCGGGTGCAGAAGGAAAAGTGCTTTATGTATGGTTTGATGCACCGATCGGATATATTTCTTTCACCAAAGAATGGGCAGAGAAAAATGGAAAAGATTGGAAAGATTACTGGCAAAGCGAAGAGTCTGATTTAGTTCACTTTATCGGAAAGGATAATATTGTGTTCCATTGTATTATTTTCCCTTCGATGATGAAGGCTCACGGCGATTATATTATGCCGAAAAACGTCCCTGCTTTTGAATTCCTGAATCTTGAAAACGATAAAATTTCAACTTCAAGAAACTGGGCAGTTTGGGCACACGAATATGTTGAAGATTTCCCGGGACAACAGGATGTTTTGAGATACGCTCTACTTTCATCAGCTCCGGAAACAAAGGATAATAATTTTACCTGGAAAGATTTCCAAACGAAGAATAACTCTGAATTAGTAAATAAATTTGGGAACTTTATTAATAGAGTAATTTCTTTCACAAACAATAATTTTGAGGGAAAAGTTCCAAATGGTACTCTAGATGAGGAAAGCAAGACGGCTATTAAAACAGCGATAGAAAAAGTTAGTTATTACTTAGAAAAATATGAATTCCGAAATGCTTTGAATTCATTTATGGAACTTGTTGATTATGGTAACCTTTATCTGCAAAATGCAGCTCCATGGAAAACTATAAAAGAAGATATTAATGTAGCTGGCCAAACAATGTTTGTAGGAGCACAAATTGCCGCGGTAGTTGCTCAAATATGCGAACCATTTATGCCATTCTCTGCCGAGAAATTATTTGGATATTTTAATATTGAGAAAAAGAATTGGCAAGATTTACAGAGCTCTGAAATTCAAATTGAAGCAGGTCACAAAATTGAAAATGCGCCTCTTTTATTTACACCAATTACAGATGATGTCATTGAAGCTCAAATCCAGAAACTGGAAGACACAAAACAAAACAATAAAAAAACAAATCCTAACGCAAACCCTATGAAAGAACAAATCACTTTTGATGATTTTACTAAAATAGACTTGAGAACAGCTACCATTTTAGAAGCTGAAAAAGTTGAAAAAGCAGATAAATTACTAAAACTTACTGTTGATACAGGTGTTGACGTAAGAACTGTAGTTTCAGGAATTGCAGAAAGTTTCACTCCGGAAGATGTAATCGGAAAACAGGTCATGATTTTATTAAACCTTGCTCCAAGAAAAATCAGAGGAATTGAATCTCAGGGAATGTTATTATTAACAACAAAACCAGACGGAAAATTATCTTTCGTAACACCGGATGACAGCAATGTTGAAAACGGTATTGAGATAGGATAATCTTCAATATTTCAGATAAAGAAATCCACATGAAATTCATGTGGATTTTTTATTTTACTGTCATTGCGAGGAATGAAATGACTAAGCAATCTTTTTACATATTATTTTTTAAGGAGCTTATTCCCGCTTTCCATTGCAATCTTTTTTTGCAAAAAAGGATTTTCATTACAATCGGGGCTAGGAGTTTTGTCATTCTTTTAAATAGTCAAACCTTAATAAGAATTATTTTAGAGATTGCTTCGGTGCTTTACTCCTCACAATGTCCTACATTCTATTTTTTAATCAATCTCGCTAAATAAGCATCTTCATCCTGCAAAATCTCCTCAACCTTAAAACCATTATTTTCCGCCGCATTTTTCAGTGTATTAAAATCCAGATACAGCCATTTGATCGGATCTTCGGACTCTCCTTTGTAATGAACAATATAATCCAGTTCACCATAATATCCTTCTGCAGGAATATAAACTCCACCGTCTTCATCCTGATCGAACATATATAAAATATCGGTGCTGTCAATCAAGACCTGACCTTTTCCATTCAATAAAGAATGCAATTTTTCAAGATAAATATCAATGACCTTCAAACTTTGAAAAATTCCTGTTCCGTTCATTAATAAAAGAATCGTATCGAAAGTTTCTCCCGAAAAATGAAGCATATTTTCGGCAACCGCTTTTTTAATTCCTCTTAATTTGCAAACTTCAATCGATCTTGGCGAAATATCCAATGCTGTAACATCCAGATTTTTTTCATTTTGAAGATACAAAGAATGAGAACCTGCTCCAGCTCCGATATCCAAAACTTTTCCTTTTGATAATTCCAAAGCTTTTTGTTCAATGTCATTCATTTCTTCAAATCCCCTAAAAAGATAATCAACCGGAAGTTCATCCAATTCGGAAATTGAAGTTTCAGTCTGCAGATCTTCCGGATTTTCATTGTGGTAATAATCCCAGATCGCTTTGCCCATTAAGTCTTTCATAGCTTATTTTAAAGCCGCAAAGATAAGGTTTTGAATATTGAAAATAAACGGGCTAGCTTATTTTTTGACTTCCTATAATTATTTTTCAGAAGCTATTGGATTACATCGAAAAGCAATATTAGTTTTATTTGAAGCTTTTTCCCGCTTTCGCTACTCG
>DKLU01000445.1:6656-6881 GCA_002455915.1 Chryseobacterium sp. UBA6632 | reverse complement strand
TTGCTTTACATATTCAGCTTTTGAGGATAAGATTATTCTTAATTCTAATTATTTTGTAGGGCTAGATTGGCTTACTCATGATCGATTTATTCATGTTGAGCCCAAGTTGAATTTTAATGTTGCTAAAGTATTTGAAACTGCTGTGGATGAATCTGATGAAAATGTTTCAGAAGAAGAAATCCGAAAGTTTGATGATCTGGCTAAAGAAAATATAGAAAATGAAAT
>DKLU01000445.1:0-6539 GCA_002455915.1 Chryseobacterium sp. UBA6632 | reverse complement strand
AAATATAGAAAATGAAATTTTAACCAAGGAAGTAGATATTGTTGCAATGCTGATGCAGATTATGTCTCATCCTGAAGTAGTAAAGGAAACAGAAAATTTACTTTTAATTGATTGGGAAACTTCTGAAATTTTGGTCGATCAAAAAAGGGATCTTTTAACTCCTTTTCTGATTGTGAAATTTCTGAAACTTTTACAAGATATTGTAAAAAAAGGATTAAAAAAATCATATTATAAAGTTCAGGAAAACTTAAATAATAGAATTAAAGGAAAAATATTAATTGGAAAACAAATCAAACATAATATTCTGAAAAATCGATTAACGAATACAGTTTGCGAATATCAGGTTTTTGGTGAAGATTCAATTGAAAATCGTTTTTTGAAAAAAGCTTTTCTTTTTTGTACTCGGTATATAGAAAATAACAGTTACTATTTTAAAGAAGGAAACAATATTTTTTGGATGATAAATTATATTCGTCCATCGTTTGAAAATATTAGCGATAATATACATCTGCAGGAATTGAAAAAATTTAAGCATAATCCTTTTTTTAAAGAATATAAAGAAGCAATAAAGATTGGTGAACAAATTCTCAAAAGATTTTCTTACAATATCACTAAAACTACGGGAGAAAAAGTATCTACACCTCCTTTCTGGATTGATATGCCTAAGTTATTTGAGCTTTTTGTATTCTCAAAATTGTTGAAAGATAATCCTGATCTCAATACGAATAATTTTAATTATCAGTTTTCTACGCACGGTAATTCACTTGATTTTCTTATTTGTACAGACGACAAAAAAATTGTTGTTGATACTAAATATAAACTTCATTATAATTACGGACAAATTCACGAAGATATTCGGCAGATTTCCGGTTATGCAAGATTAACCAAAGTGAAAAATAAATTGCCAAAAATTGAAAATGAAATTCCTTGTTTAATAATCTATCCAAAATTCCTTGGTGACCAAAGGGATGGACAATTAAAAATTACAGAACTACTTAATAATAAAATTAATGCATATCATGAGGTTTATAAAATTGGGATTGATTTACCTTTTATAGATATCAGCTAACAATAAATAAATCCTGAGATTATTCTCAGGGTTTATGATCGTATAAAGATCAGCTAATTTCGACATACTTATAATGATGTTCAGCTTGAAAAATTAATTCAAAAACTCTGCCCCCTTCACCCTCACACAATACTCACTTCCAAGATAGAGTGGATTACCATGCTTCTCCGACCAAAAACCATCCAATACGTCTTTACTTAAACAGCGGTATACAGCAACACCTTTATAGATGTTGTGATCTTCACCCTCATAATTAAAATTGATGACTAAAATCTGGTCTTTGAAAAATCCGGTACCGTTTTGTAAATGATCGCCAATGATCCATTGTGCAATGATACGGTTGTTTTCATCGAGAGATAAAGTTAATATGCCATGGTAAGTCGACTGGTCAGATGCTTCTTGATTACTGCCTTCAATTGAATAACTTCCTACCAGATCCTGTACTGTCATTGATTTTATTTTTAATGAATTTGCAAAGTTATGGAATCTTGTTTTAGATTTGCCTTTATGATGTATATATTAATAGCGATCAATCTTTTGAGTTTTATTATTTTCGGTTTAGACAAAAGAAAAGCCATCAAACATCAAAGAAGAATTTCAGAATCTTCTTTGTTAACGGTGACGTTTTTTGGTGGAACAGTTGGAGCTATTATTGCCATGTTAATCTTCAGACATAAAGTATCGAAGAAGTCTTTTTTATGGAAGTTTGGAGTAGTTATTCTACTACAGTTGATAATAATATATTTTTTAAGAGACAAATTGATGCTTATGCTATAAGTAATCTCTGCTCGATCATAAAGGTTTTAACTGACTGTTTTTTCCAACATAAAAAAACTTTAGATACCACATCCACCCACCTCGGCATCATATTTTCTTTTCATAATACTTGTAAACACCAAAATATAAAATTATGTCAAAGAAAATCGCCATTCTGGCAACACACGGATTTGAGGAAAGTGAATTAGCATCACCAAAAGAGCATTTAGAGCAGCAGGGCTGGACGGCGCACATCATCAGTCCGGAATCGGGAACGATCAAAGCTTGGGCTGAAAAAGACTGGGGAAAAGAGTATAATGTAGATAAAACGTTGGATGAGGTAAATGCTTCAGAATATGATGCCTTAGTTTTACCGGGCGGCGTGATCAATCCGGATCAATTGAGAACAAACGATAAAGCTTTAAGTTTTGTGAAAGATTTTTTTCAACAGCATAAACCTGTAGCAGCCATTTGTCACGGGCCACAAATTTTAATCAATGCTGAGGTAGTGGAAGGAAGAAATTTAACATCCGTAAATTCAATCAGTAAAGATTTGAAAAATGCAGGAGCCCATTGGGAAGATAGCGAGGTAGTGGTTGACAGTGGTTTGGTAACGAGCCGTACGCCAAAAGATCTGCCGGCTTTCAATGCTAAAATGGTAGAAGAAATAAAGGAAGGAAAACATAAAGAACAGACTTTGTAGTTTTTGAATTTATAATATAAAAAAGGTTTAAGTAGTAAAACTTAAACCTTTTTCTTGTTTAATATGCCCTCGTAATCACGCTTCTGCTAATGATTTAGATGTTAAAACAAATAACTTCTTCATTATGAATTTGTTAATTATCAAAACTTATTGCTGAATATTCCATTTAAAATCACTATTTTTGCACCCGTAAAAATCCTATATGCAAAACATTAGAAATATTGCGATTATCGCACACGTTGACCACGGGAAGACGACTTTGGTTGACAAGATCATTCACGCTACCAATATTTTCAGAGAAAATCAGGAGAGTGGAGAATTAATTATGGATAACAACGATCTTGAAAGAGAAAGAGGGATCACAATCTTATCCAAGAATATTTCTGTTACTTATAAAGACACGAAAATTAACGTAATTGATACACCTGGTCACGCCGATTTCGGAGGAGAAGTAGAAAGAGTATTGAAAATGGCAGATGGGGTTATTTTGTTGGTGGATGCGTTCGAAGGACCAATGCCACAAACAAGATTCGTACTTCAGAAAGCTTTAGAATTAGGTTTAAGACCATTGGTTGTAATCAACAAAGTAGATAAGCCAAACTGCCGTCCGGACGAAGTTCACGATCAGGTATTTGATTTATTCTTCAACCTTGAAGCTACTGAAGAGCAATTGGATTTCCCAACGTTCTACGGTTCTTCTAAGCAAGGTTGGTTCAACACATCTTTGGAGCAAACTGAAGATATTTTACCATTACTAGACGGGATTTTACAATATGTTCCTGCACCGAAAGTAACTGAAGGTAACCTTCAGATGCAGATTACTTCTCTAGATTTCTCTTCTTTCTTAGGAAGAATCGCGATCGGGAAAGTAACAAGAGGTGAGATCAAAGAATCTCAGTGGATTGGTCTTGCTCAGGCAGACGGTAAAGTGGTAAAAGGAAAAGTAAAAGAATTATACGTTTTCGAAGGATTAGGAAAGAAAAAAGTAACTGAAGTACAGGCAGGTGATATCTGTGCTGTAGTTGGTTTTGATGCTTTCCAAATCGGAGATTCTTTCGTAGATCTTGAAAATCCTGAGCCATTGGAAAGAACGGCGATTGATGAGCCTACGTTGAACATGACATTCTCTATCAACAATTCACCTTTCTTCGGTAAAGATGGTAAATATGTAACTTCAAACCACCTTAAAGAAAGATTAACTAAAGAATTAGAGAAAAACTTGGCATTAAGAGTTCAGCAGACTGATGATGCAAACACTTTCTTGGTATTCGGTAGAGGTATTCTTCACTTGTCAGTTTTAATTGAAACAATGAGAAGAGAAGGATATGAAATGACGATCGGTCAGCCACAGGTTATCTTGAGAGAAGATGAAAATGGTGAGAAATTAGAGCCTTATGAATCTTTGGTAGTTGACGTTCCTGAAGAGTATGCTTCAAGAGTTATCGATTTGGCAACTCAGAGAAAAGGAGATCTTCACATCATGGAAACTAAAGGGGAGATGCAACACATGGAATTCGAAATTCCTTCAAGAGGTTTGATCGGATTGCGTTCTCAAATGTTGACAGCTACTGCAGGTGAAGCTATTATGGCGCACCGTTTCACAGAATATAAGCCTTTCAAAGGTGCTATTCCTGGAAGAAACAATGGTGTATTGATCAGTAAAACTCAAGGTCCTGCAACTGAATATTCTATTGCTAAACTACAGGATAGAGGTAAGTTCTTCGTAGATCCGGGTGAGGAAATCTACGCAGGTATGGTGATCGGTGAGCAAAACAAGCCAGGTGACTTGGTAGTAAACATCGTTGAAGCAAAACAGTTGAACAACATGAGAGCTTCAGGTAAAGATAAAGATACAGGTGTAGCACCAAAAATCTTGTTCTCTCTTGAAGAATGTATGGAATATATCCAGGCTGATGAAGCGATCGAGGTTACTCCAAACTTCATCCGTATGAGAAAGAAAATCCTTTCTGAAGAAGAAAGAAAAAGAGTTGAAAGACAAGCAAAAGCTTAATTAAATTCTTATAAATAAAGTAAAGTCCTGATTTTTTTCAGGACTTTTTTTTATTTGTATACTAGCTTTATATTAAACTATTATTTTAATGAATTTTGGGTTTATTATGTTTAATTGAAATGTTTTAAATTTAATAATTAATCAATAATATGTGTTTAAGATTGATTATCTAATTGTTTTTAACCAATAAATTACATAATATATATGAAAAATAAAGTTTTAATAAAAGATGATGGAAAAAAGCAAATTCAAAAGCAATATATTTTAGTTGGATTAGGTCCTCATGCAAAACGTATTTATTATCCTTTTCTTGAAAAATATCAAAATAGATACGGAATTAAATTAAGATTATTGATTGAATTAGATTCGCAACGAGACAATATTCAAGGATTTATTTCTTCTCGTTCTTTAAAACCAGAAGAAATTTTTTTGATTGAAGATAATACTAAAAATAGATTAGGTAGGTTTTTAGATAAAATGCTTTTGAATAAACTTGAAAGCATTATCAATAATGAGAAAATTGATGGGATAATAATTTCCACAGAACCTAAGTCACATAAGATTTATGCAGATTGGGCAATGAAAAGTAACATTAATATACTAATGGATAAACCAATTACTGCTCCTGTTGATTCTATTACGAACCCTAATTCTGCCATGAAAATATTTTCAAATTATCAAGATTTGAAAAGGAAGAAACAAGATTCAGATTCAAAATTTTATATTGTTTGTCAAAGGAGAAATCACGAAGGTTTTATTTTTGTTAAAGACTACTTGTTGAAGTTTGTTGAAGAATTTCAAATACCCATATCTTACATTGGGATATATCATTCTGATGGTACATGGAATCTTCCGCATGAATTTGAAAAGGAAAACCATCCATATAAATATGGCTACGGAAAATTAATGCATTCTGGTTATCATTGTGTTGATCTTTTTGCTTGGATATTAGAGGTTAATAACTCTTTAAAAGACAGAAGGGCTAATTCTGGAAAAATCTACACTTCAAAATTTAGACCTAATGATTTTTTTAACCAACTTAGTATTGAAAACTATAAAAAGTTTTTTGGAAGTACAGAAATACAGAAGTTTTATGAAAATTATGACAGAAATGAATATGAAAAATATGGAGAAATTGATGCATATATTTTAGGTCAGTTGCTTCAAAATCAAAATGTAATAACCACAGCATCAATTATTTTACAACAAAACACATTTTCGAGAAGGTCTTGGTTTGATTTACCTGAAGATACTTATAAAGGAAATGGTAGATTGCGACATGAAAGAGTGAATATTCATGTGTCACAGTTCCTAAATATTCAAATACATTCTTACCAGTCTTACGAAGCTGGGCATAAAGATATAGATCTTGAAGGGGTAGGTAATGAAGATCATTTTGATATATATATATTTAGAAATAATAAAATTATTGGTGGAAAATCCTTTGAAAAAATATCTGTTGGAGAGTCAATGAAAAAACAAAATTTAAATGATGAACACTATCTTGGGCACAATGAAAAGGGACGAGAAATTACTTTAGTTAATTTTTTAGAAAATAATTGTGATAATTCCGAATTTGAAAATCATGAATTAACCAATAAGCTATTATCAAATATATATTTATCTATGGCAAATGAGTTTTGCTCAGGAAATTCAAAAATTACGTTTAATTTATAAATTCAAAAACATTGAAGATTTAAAATGAATATAAAAGAAGGTAATTGTTGTTATAACAGTAAAATAACCCTATAAATCTAAAAATTTAGGGATAAATATCCTTATTGATAACCTGTAAAATGTATTTTTTTGAACTAAAATACCTGGCTTTTATCATTAAATTTCAAAAACTTTGCTAAGTTAATATACATGAAATTTAAAAATATCATATATGTTTGATTAAAGCATAAAGTGTAAGATTTCAGTAGTTTTTAATCTTTTTATTTGCTAATTCTAATCAATAATTCAAGTTATTATTATTTATTTAATAAAGAGATCGGAAG
>DKLU01000444.1 GCA_002455915.1 Chryseobacterium sp. UBA6632 | reverse complement strand
GGAAAATGAAGCGTTAAGAAAATTAAATAGTAATCCGTTAAAAAATTCCCACTGTTCGATGCGCGAGACAAATTTAGAATCGAAGAAAAAACTTTGAATTCGCGCAAGTTTTGGGAATTTTAGGATTGAATTTTAATTTTTAGCATTCAGTTTCCAAGTCTTGACTTTTTGTTTCTTTTGTGTTAAGACAAAAGAAAATAGGTTTTAAATTAATTGAATTTCATCAAAATGATTAAAAAACGCTGTAATTTTAGATAGGTTAAGTGTTAATCATTTGAAATATATTCATTTAACCTGTAATGTGGTATTTAACAAGAGCCAGATGATAAAGTTAGATAAATAATGTTAACCATTTGTATTAAAAATGCTTAATTATTTTAATCTATTGCTAACCAAATATGTATGTAATTTGATTAATAATAAATTAATATGTCGTTTAATAATTCTTTAATAAATGTTAAAACGATGTTAAAACCATAACCGTAATGTCGTTTTAATTTTGCGCAAACAAATTGGATATGCGTAAAGAGACACAAAAGGTGCTGGTTTTGTCGCTGTTAGGATTAGTCAGCGTCAATCTGGCGGCTCAGCAGAAAGCTAAAAGAGACACTATTAAAAACATTGATGAGGTGGTGGTAACAGCTTTGGGAATTAAAAGGCAAGATAAATCCCTTGGTTACGTTGCTGAAAAGGTAGATTCTGAGATTTTTGAAAACATTCAAAACAACAACTGGGCGCAGGGTCTTGAAGGTCGTGTAGCCGGATTAAAAATTCAAACGGCGGGAGCTGGACCATTGAGTTCTTCAAGAATTACTTTAAGAGGAGAAAAATCCTTTAGCCTGGACGGAAACTATGCGCTTATCGTGGTAGACGGCGTTCCTTTGAGTAATTCAACCACAGGGACTGGAACTGCGGCGTACGGTGCCGGAACCGGAGGAGATCTTCCTATTGACTTGGGAAATGGTCTTAACAGCATCAACCCCGATGATATTGAATCGGTAACAGTGCTAAAAGGAGCTTCTGCAGCTGCATTGTACGGATCAAGAGCGGCGAACGGAGCGTTAATGATAACCACAAAATCAGGAAAGGGTAAAAACGGAAGACTTCGCGTTTCCTTCAACTCTTCATTAAGCTACGATTCTGTATTAAAATGGCCGGATTATCAGTATGAATATGGTCAGGGAACTTTAGCCAAAAATTCTGCCGGAGAATTTTTCTATTCTTACGGAGCTTCTGCAGATGGCGTAAGTACGGGAGGAACCAGTAGTGCTTTCGGGCCGAAATTCAATGGACAGTATTATTTTCAATACGATCCTAATCTTTTAGGGCAAAGTGCTGAAAGACAATTATGGAGACCTTATACCGATAATATCAAAGGTTTTTGGGAAACGGGTGTTACCTCTTCCAACAACGTTTCTGTGGAAAGTAGTACCGATAAAACGAGCTTCAGAGCTTCCCTTACGTATCTGGATAACAAATGGATGATGCCTAATACAGGATTCGACCGTTTTAATGTAGCGTTTTCATTGGATCATAAAGTGACGGATAAGTTTAGAGTTTCCACAAAATTCAATTACGCCAATACGAAAAGTGATAATCTTCCTGCGACGGGGTACAATAACCAGTCGATTTCCTATTTCATGATTTTTCAGAATCCGAATGTTGATTTAAATTGGTATAAACCTCTTTGGAAACCAGGGCAGGATCAGGTAGACCAAATTCACCCGTTCAGCAGTTTTATTGATAACCCTTATTTAATTGCTTATCAAATGCTGAATGGTGTTCAGAAAAAAATGATCACGGGAAATATTTCGGCAACGTATGATTTTAGCAAAAACTTCAGTTTGATGTTAAGATCAGGAATCGAAATGCTGGATGAGGAAAGAACAACAAAAAGACCTTACAGCTCTGCGAATTACCTGAAAGGGTTTTATAGAGAACAATATATAAGGAATAATGAATTTAATAATGATTTGTTATTCACCTATAAAAAAGATTTCAACAAATTTAATATTACAGCCAACGCCGGAGCAAGTATTCGTTACAATGAATACGTGATGAATGATTACCGCGCGGAAGGATTGAAAGTTGTGGGAGATTACAGTTTGAATAATGCGATCTCTTTAATCACAAAAGTTCCGAGGCCAAACGATCAACAGACCAATTCAATATATGGTTTGGTGAGTGCAAATTATGATAATGTAGTATTCTTGGATGTAACCGGAAGAAACGACTGGAGCAGCACACTTCCCGTTCAGTACAGATCATTCTTTTATCCGTCTGTGAGTACAAGTTTTATTCTTTCAGATATATTCAAATTATCAAGTCCTACTTTTAATTATTGGAAATTACGAGCTTCTTGGGCGAAAGTAGGAGTTGCCGGGCTTCCTTATCAGTTGGATAAATATTATACGCCAAGTGATTTTATTGGCTCGGTTTTAACACCGGGAACGTATCCAAATCCTTTATTGAAGCCTGAAGATAATACGAATATTGAAGCCGGGATGGATTTTTCTGTATTGAAAAACAGATTGAGTTATAATGTAACGCTTTATCAGAATGATACCGATAATCAAATTATTACAATTCCTACATTATTGGAATCCGGATATTCCAACAGAATTATTAATGCCGGAAAAGTAAGAAACCGAGGGCTTGAAATGACTTTGAATGCGATGCCTTTCAAAACAAAAAATTTCAGCTGGAATATTTCAGCAAACTGGAATTTAAACCGAAACGAAATTTTAACCTTACCTGAAGAATTTGCGGGTGAAAGTTACTATACAATTTCCACAGTTGCGGGTGTATTGTATTATAATGCGAGTGTTGGTGGTTCTTTAGGAGATTTATATGGATTTAAATTAGTAAGAAATGCCAACGGAGATGTCGTGTATGATCAAACAACAGGTCTTCCTGCAAGACCCGACAGAGTAGAAAAAGTAGGAAATGCTTTCCCGAAATGGAGAGCCGGTTTCCAGAATGATTTTAAAATTAAAAACTGGCAGATCAGTTTCTCTTTCGATGGGCAATATGGTGGAATGGCATATTCTCAAACCCATCACAAAATGTCTGAGCAAGGTAAGCTTGAACATACATTAATGGGAAGAGATAATCCAAACGGAATGATCGTGGGAGAAGGTGTGATCCAAAATGCAGACGGAACTTATAGCCCGAATACTAAAGCGGTAGGTTTATCAGCGTATTACGCTGATTATTACAGAAGAGCAAATATAGAAACCAATACTTTTGATACTTCCTTCATCAAGCTAAGAGATGCAAGAATTGCGTATTCATTCTCAAAAGATGTGATTGCTCCTTTGAAATTAACGGAGCTTACGTTAGCCGTTTTCGGTAAAAACCTTTGGATGTGGACGAAATTCCCAATGTTCGATCCGGAAGTTGCCGCGCTTAACGATTCTACGATTACGCCGGGTGCTGAAATTGGTCAGCTGCCATCGGCAAGAACTGTCGGTTTTCAAGTTAATTTAAAATTCTAAGATCATCATGAAAAAAATATTTTTATCAACCGTTATTGCGCTTTCAGTTTTCAGCTTTAATTCTTGTGAACGAAGCTTTGAAGAGATCAACACAGATACCAGCAAAATAAAAGAACCTTCTGTGGGAAGTTTTTTGGTTCCGATTCAGTATGAAATGGGATCTTACGGATACAACAGGGCAGATGATTTCACTTTTGATATCATGCAGGTGGCGCTTCCTTTTCCTAATGAAGGAGCTACCGTAAGCCGTTACTATCTTACGGAAAGTACAGGAAACGGATACTGGAATACGAGTTATAAATGGCTTAAACAAGTAAAAGAACTGAATGAAGCCGCAAAAAAAGAAAATAATAATAATTATCTGGCTATTTCAAAGGTTTTGAATGCCTGGATCATGGCAAATCTTACCGATGCATTTGGTGATGTTCCGATGACGGAAGCTCTGCGTCTTGAAGAAGGCATCATGAGACCGAAATATGATAAACAAAAAGATATTTATCTGTTTCTTTTGGATGATTTGAAAGAAGCAAATACCCTTTTCGACACCACAAAAATGTTAAGTGAAAGCGATATTTTCTTTCAGGCAAACGCCAGCACTGCAGGAATTGTAAAGTGGAAAAAATTCTGTAATTCTCTTTCGTTAAGATTATTAACAAGAATTTTAAAGAAAAATGTAGAGGTTAATGTGAATGAAAGAATTAATGAAATTGTAAACGATCCTACCGGTCATCCGATTTTTCAGAATAATGCGGATGGAGCAACATTGGATATTTCAGGAGTTGCGCCGTTATTGCCACCGATTGCAAGACCTCAGGATTTTACGGCTTACAGGGCTTCGGGAGGTTTCTTTACTCAGACTTTGGTTGATAATAATGATCCTAGATTGAGTTTGTTCTTTACACAGGCAAAATCAATTCCCGGAAATGCAAATATTGGTTACAAAGGCGCGCCTTCCGGATATGCTTTGGGAACAAGTTTTGATTATCAGCCATCTAATTTAAATCAGAATTTAGCAAAAGCACCATTAAAAATTTTGGTGATGCCGTATGCTGAACTTCAGTTTATCCTTGATGAATTGGCTTATAAAGGAATTATTACAGGAAGCGCTCAGACTTTCTATGAAAATGGAGTAAAAGCAACTGTAGAGCAATGGGGAGCTACATTTCCGGCAAACTATTTCACAAATCCTAAAGTAGCTTACAATAATACGCTGGAAAGAATTATGCTTCAGAAATATGTGGCGCTTTTCTTTGTAGATCATCAGCAATGGTACGAGCAGAGAAGAACAGGTTTCCCTGTGTTGCCAAATAACGGAGGCCTGATGAATGATGCTAAAATGCCTCAGAGAATGCCTTATCCTACGGTAACAAAAGTCCAGAATTATGATAATTATGTCACGGCTTCTCAAAATATGGGCGGTGACAACATCAACACAAAAATGTGGTGGAATCAGTAATCCTCAATTTATCAATTATTTAATCTTAATTATTTTAAAAATCAACATGAATATAAAATTTTTAATGCCAAGCCTATTGATTTCAGCGATGGCTTTTTCTCAGGCTTCAGTTTCGGGGTATGTTTTTGCAGATCTTAATAAAAATCAGAAAAAAGAAAACCGTGAAAAAGGAATTGAAGGCGTAGCCGTTTCCAACGGTGCGCAAGTGGTTTTAACTGATAAAAACGGAAGATACAGCCTGCCAATCCAAGATGGACAAACGGTTTTTGTAATCAAGCCTTCAGGTTATCAGGTGGCATTGAACGGAAATAATTTGCCTCAATATTATTATCAGTATAAGCCAAAAGGTTCTCCGGCAGATTTTAAATATAAAGGAACTGCGCCAACGGGTGAGCTTCCGAAAGAAGTGAATTTTGCTTTAAACAAACAAAATGAAAATAAAAATTTCGACATTCTGGTTTTCGGAGATCCGCAGCCTTACACAGAAAAACAGCTGGATTATTTTAGAAGAGCGATTGTGAATGAAGTGAAAACGACGAAGAAAAATACCGTTTTCGGAATTACGCTGGGTGATTTGGTGGGAGATAATTTAAGCCTGCAAAAACCTTATGCCGATGTGATGAAAGAAATCGGGCTGCCTTGGTATAATGTGATGGGAAATCACGACATGAATTATGATGCTAAAGAAGATTATCTGTCTGATGAAACTTTTGAAGCGACTTTCGGCCCTGCCAATTATTCTTTTAATTATGGAAATGTTCACTTCATCGTTTTAGATGATATTTTGTATCCCGATCCGAGAGACGGAAAAGGGTATTGGGGCGGTTTCCGTGAAGATCAGTTGCAGTTTATCGAAAACGATTTGAAATTGGTTGATAAAAATAAACTGATCGTGGTTTCTTTCCATATTCCGTTGGAGCATACGAATGAAGATAATTTCAGAAATGCAGATCGTCAGAAGTTGTTCGATTTTTTAAGTCCGTTTCCGAATGCATTGTTGTTATCAGCTCACACACATATTCAACAGCAGATTTTTTACGGAAAAAAAGCAGGTTGGAATGGTGCTAAAGATCTTCATGAATATAATGTAGGAACTACTTGCGGCGACTGGTGGTCTGGAACTTCAGACGAAGCAGGATTGCCGACTTCTACCATGAGAGACGGAACAGCGAAAGGATATTCTTTCATCAGTTTTAATGATGATCAGTATAAAGTTTCTTATAAAACGGCCGGAAAACCGGAAGATTACCAGATCAAATTGTATGTTCCGAAAGTAATTCCTTACCCATCAAAAACTTCGGCTAAAGTGTTGGCGAATTTCTTTATGGGAAGCAAAAAAGACAAAGTAGAATACAGGATAGATGGCGGCAAATGGGAAGCAATGGATTATAACGAAACCATTGACCCGAATTTTGCTCTGTCTGTATTCAAATGGGATTCTACACAAAATCTGTTTCCGGGCAGAAGACCTTCCAACCCTGAAATGTCTAAGCACATCTGGGAAGGAGGATTTGGAAATAAATTAACACTAGGAAAACACAAAGTTGAGGTAAGAGCGACGGATATGTACGGCAATCAGTTCTCAGCGGCGGAGGATTTTGAGGTTCAAAACTCAATTCTTATTCCTTAGTTTTCATTTTTTTTACTATACTTTCAATAGAGCCGACTTCATCTGGAGTCGGTTTTTATTATTTTGAATATGATTTATTATTAACCATGTCATGCTGAGCAAAGTCGAAGCATTTTTTGATTTAAAATTAAATTTAATAATGATTATAGGCTTTTTCATTGATCCGTTTTCTTTGCTTTAAAATCCCTTTCGTAAATTTGCAATACGAATAAAATACTATCAATATGAATATAAGCGGAAAAAATGCCATCATTACAGGTGGAGGAAGAGGGCTTGGTAAAGCGGTTGCTTTAGCATTGGCAAATGAAGGAGTAAATATTGGCATTACGGGAAGAAACGAGGAAAACCTTAAAATGACGGTTGATGAAATCCAGAAATTGGGTGTAAATGCAGCTTATGCAGTTTTTTCTGTAGATAATGAAATTCAGGTAACAGCTGGTATCAACGCATTGGCAGAAACGTTGGGAGGTGTAGATATTTTAATCAATAATGCAGGAATCGGTGATTTCGGTTCTATTGAAGATATGCCTTCTGAAACTTGGGAGCAGGTAATTAAAACCAATCTTTTTGGAGTATATTATGCAGCTAAAGCCGTTCATCCTTTCATGAAAGCAAAAGGTGAAGGTGATATTGTAAACGTGTCTTCTACAGCAGGTTTGAAAGGCGGACCGAATATGTCTGCGTATGCAGCGTCAAAAGCAGCAGTCGTTTCTTTATCTCAGTCTATGATGGCAGAATGGAGAAAACAAAATATTAGAGTAATTACCCTTACACCAAGCACCATTGCTTCAGATATGTCTATCCAAGGAGGTTTAACAGATGGAAATCCTGATAAAGTTCTTCAACCGGAAGATTTTGCAGAATGGGTAAGAGATATTCTGAAAATGAACAGAAGAGCTTTAATTGCCAATGGTTCTATTTTTTCTACAAACCCTTAATTCAAGCAAAAACTAGATTGTAGAAATTAGTTTAAATATATAAAGCGGACTTCGGTTCGCTTTTATTTTTATGATTTTTTTTAGGAGCTATTT
>DKLU01000231.1 GCA_002455915.1 Chryseobacterium sp. UBA6632 | reverse complement strand
AAGACTTCTGTATTGTATTTTATACAAAAAGAAGTTAAAAAAGACCCTGATTTTATTAAAAATAATTTAATTGATCTTTGTGCTTCTGTACAGAAAACCATTATCGAAATTTTAATGGCTAAGCTTGAAAAAGCGGCAAAAGATTTAAATGTAAAAGAAGTTGCCATTGCCGGCGGTGTTTCTGCCAATTCTGAATTGCGAAAAGTAATGCAGAACAATCACGAAAAATTGGGCTGGAACATCTATATTCCTAAGTTTGAATATACAACCGACAATGCCGCAATGATTGCCATGGTGGCACAATTGAAATTTGAGAGAGGCGAATTTACTGATTTGAGAACCTCTGCCACGTCAAAATACGATTTATGAGAATACTGTTAGAAGAAAAAATACTCGAAAAGCATTCTAAAAAGAATTCAAAATATTATTGGGTTTTAGAAACCATAATCGGGAAAAATGAAGTTACTGACGAGTTTGACGAAGGTTTTGAAATGATCGGCTCAGAAACAGGATTTATTCAGAATATCAAAGAAGAAATTATTGAAAAAATAAACTCAGAGAACGTTTTTAGTTTTGAATATGAACCAAAAGAAGGCGATTATCTGTCGATTAAAAATAATTTAAGAAAAAAAGAATATCTGAATCTTATTTTCCTGAATAATCTTTGGGTTGAAGAAATTTATGCCTGTACGTACCGTGACTGCGAAAGCGACATTTACACCACAATAAAAACCGGAGTGGCATTTTTAAGCGATAATGAAATTTACTTTTAAGAATCCTTTTAAATAAAATTCAGGCAGATTCTAAATATTTTACCTATGAAACTTTTTTTTGGAGAAATAAATAACGGAAAAGCAATCATTAGCGATGAAGAGCAACAACATATTGTAAAAGTTCTTCGAATGAAAAATGGTGAGGAAATTCATGTAACGGACGGAAAGGGAAATCTGGCGTCCGGAAAATTAGTAATTGAAGGAAAAAAGGCCAATATTGAGGTTTCTGAAATAAAGACAGATTTACCAAATTTCAGTTCAAAGCTTCATATTGCGATTGCTCCGACTAAAAATATCGATCGTATTGAGTTTTTTGTAGAAAAAGCAGTAGAAATGGGAATTTCAGAAATTACCATTCTGCAAACCGAAAAAACAGAAAGGAAAAATATCAACATCGATAAACTGAAAAAGCAAGCTATTGCCGCTTCAAAGCAAAGTTTGAGATTTCATTTTCCTGTTATTAACGATCTCATAAAAATTCAAGATTTTCTGAAGAAAATTGATTCGGAAACCTCTTTTGTGGCACATTGTCACGAGAATTTAGAAAGAATTGATTTGAAAGAAATTCCAACATTAGAAAATATAACTTTCTTTATTGGTCCTGAAGGGGATTTTTCGGAGAAAGAAATTTCGTTTTTGGCTGAAAATAATGTAAAAGCAGTTTCATTAGGAAATCAAAGATTACGAACAGAAACGGCGGGTATCTTTGTCGCAGCGTGGAATTATTACAATTTGATATAAAAATAAGGAGACTTAATAACAGTCTCCTTTTTCATTATTTCCAATCAATATTATTTTCTCTCAGATATTTTTCAAAAATCTGCTGACCGCTTCTCATTGAATTAACTGCCCAAAGAATTTTCATTCTCAACAGTTTTTCTTCATTTAATTTATAATCAATACCCGATTTTATCAATTTCTGTTTTAGCTCATACATACAAATCGAAGCCGCCACCGAAACATTAAAACTTCTCGTAAAACCATACATCGGAATCGCCAACGTTTCATCTGCAAACTCAAGAATTTCTTTAGAAACCCCTTCCATTTCAGTTCCAAAAACTAAGGCAATAGGTTCGGTAATTTCGTATTCGGGAAGCATTTTCGCATTATTTTCCAGCGAAACAGCAACAATTTTGTATCCTCGGTCTTTTATTTTCTGAAAAGATTCCATATTTCGGGGAAGTTTTTCCACTTCAACCCAAGTGTCAGCCCCTTTTGTTACGCGAAGATTCGGTTCAAAATTATATTCTTCCTGCAAAGCCACGACTTTATGAAACGCGCAGGCTTCTGTGGAACGCACGATAGCTGCCGCATTTCTGAACTGATACACATCTTCTACCACCGGAAGCACAAAATCTGAACTTTCCTGAGAAAAATGATTTATTTTCTGTAATCTTTCTTCGGTTAAAAACTGTTTTAAATACTCAAACGTCTGTTCTAAATCTTTCTGCATTTAGTTATTTTTTTCAATCGCTGAATGAAACATTTCTGGGAATGACTTAATTTTTATACAATTTTGCCATTAGCGTTTCATTCATTTTCAAATCTTTGCAAATTAACGTAATTTTGAAGTTCTGAACCTGAAAGAAATTCAAATTCTTTAATAAAAGTAAAAAATGAAACGTAAAGTCCTGCTTATTTATACTGGTGGAACCATTGGTATGGAAAAAGATTATGAAACCGGAAGCCTTCGCGCCTTTGATTTTGGAAATATTTTTGAGAAAATGCCCGAAATGAAATTGATGGAATGTGAAGTTTTCGTTCATCCTTTTGAAAAGCCGCTGGATTCTTCAGACATGGGACCTGAGGAATGGAAAGTGATTGCTCATTACATTCATAAAAATTATCAGAAATATGACGGATTTTTGATTCTTCACGGAACAGACACCATGTCATATACTGCATCTGCATTAAGTTTCATGCTAAAAGGTTTGACTAAACCCGTTATTTTGACAGGTTCACAACTTCCTATTGGAGATTTAAGAACGGACGCAAAAGAAAATCTGTTAACGAGTTTGTATTACGCCAGTCTGTATGAGCAAAATGATGCAGTTATTCAGGAAGTTGCGATTTATTTTGAATATAAATTATTGAGAGGAAACCGCACATTGAAATACTCTGCGGAATATTTTGATGCCTATTCAAGCCCGAACTACCCTATTCTTGGGCAATCTGGAGTTCATTTAAATATTATTAAAGATAATTTGCATCGTTGTGATCCGAAAATTGAATTTCACGTAGACGATCATATTTCGGAAGATATTATTTTCTGGAGAATTTTCCCTGGAATGAATCTGAATCATTTTAAAGAAATTCCAACGATGAAGGTTCTTATTCTTCAGGTTTTCGGTTCAGGAACGATTTTCAGCAGTGAAAAAACAGTAGAAACGCTTCAACAAATCCGAAATAACGGAACGGAAATCGTGGTGGTAAGTCAGTGTATTTCAGGAGGTATTTCGTTTGGAAAATATGAAAACAGTAACATTTTCTCAAGAATCGGTGCCATCAGCGGAACAGATATTACCGCGGAAAGCGCGATCACCAAAGCCATGCACTTAATCGACAACCCGAATTACCATGGAAGCTTCGCCGATAACTTTGCCAGAAGTCTTTGTGGAGAAATTTCCGAGTAATTGAATTTATTATTTGCAGATTCGGGAAAATACTCTATTTTTGCAATCTCGAATAAAGAGAGGTGTCCGAGTGGTTGAAGGAGCTACCCTGGAAAGGTAGTATACGGGTAACTGTATCGAGGGTTCGAATCCCTTCCTCTCTGCAAATCAAAGTCTTACAAATTATTTTGTGAGACTTTTTTATTTGAGAATATTGTTATCTTTATTCTTAAAATACATTCGATGAAAAATTTTTACCTGTTATTAATTTTTTGTACAGTTTTATTACTCTGCTATATTGCGATATACTATGTAAACAAAACTTCAGATCAAAAAATAAAGCAATCTCAAATTGATTATTTGCTTAAAAATGGAACTCCATTAAAAATAGATTTGATAAATTCAATAATAAAGATAAAAGAAAAGCAAACTTCTAATCCAACTAATTTTCAAGATTTTATTAATCTTTTTGTTCCTTTTTATGTGATAAAAAATGCTTTTTTCTACAATCCTAAAAATATTGTTACTTTCATAAAGTTAAAATACCAAGTAAATGGAATTCAATATGATAAAGAAATAACATTACCTTATACTGTAGAAAGTGTGATGATATATTTTAAAATGCAGGAATCTACAGTTCTCTATTATGATGAATCATATCCTGAGAATAGTTTGATCGATTTGAACTTTATTTAATAGATAAATTATTTTTTAAGGAATATAGAATCTTCGTGATACAAATCATTTTTATTACCATATGTTTCTATAGTATCTGTGACATATCCTTCCTTCTTTAAAAGGATTAAGTTTGCTAATTTATGGCTCTCCATTCCTAATTTCAATTTCGTCACTTCTTGTACCTTAAAATTTCCATTTATTGATGTTCTTGCTATTATTTGTTCTTCATCATTTATTAATTGACATACTTCAACATTATTAATGGGTTTCTTAGTATCAAAGTCATATACATAGCAATTCATTCCTATTCTCTTAGTATCTTTAACACAGGATAGGGAAATATTCATTACGAATAAATAAAAGATTGTTTTAATCATTTTAGTTTAGTTTTGTTAACCATATTAAGCCTAAAAAAACATCTCTTTCTGCTATAACCATTCTCATTTTATCTTTTAAAGTAACTTCTTAATTATAAATTACTCAGGAATAGAATCTTTTTCTATACTTTTTAAATCTTCAAAATAAACTATGCCTAAATCAATTGTATCTTTTTTATTATAACCCTCTTTATTATAATATTTTTTCACGTCGATGTATTTATAAGTTTGATCCTTTTTCAAAAAGAAAACTTGTTGAACAATAGGCGCATATTTTCTAACATTGGAATAACTATTTTCAAACCAACCAAACACCAAAAACCTGCCCTTTTCATCTGTTTTGATTGTATCGAAATTATTAACAGCAAATTTACTTACAAAAAATCCTACTCCGTTTACTGGTTTTTTATCTACTTTGGAATAAACTCTACCTTTTACATTAGGCATTACAACATATTCTCTAGTGCATCCTAGAAAGCACATAATTGTAAAAAAATATAGTAGCAGTTTCATAATATTATTTCAATTTTCGATACTCATCAGTACATTTATGAAGAGTAACAGTATCAGGAGTTTTAAAAATGAAAAACAATCCTTCAAAATCATCATATTTTGGTCTATAGCTAGAAGTGCCAATATTTGTGGGAATACTATCTAATTGATAACCTTTTTTATTAAAAACAAGCATTTTTGTTTCTGTTTGAACATGCAAAATATCTATTGATTTATCATTTATTCTAAAGTATCCTTTATCGTTTGTATAGGTTATTGAAGGTTTTATATCCTTAACTATAATTCCCTTCTCCTGATCTACAGTATACATTTTAACCTCAACATTCTTAATGAGTTTCTTATTCTCATCTACCACTATTCCATTATAATAATCAACAATTTCTCTATTCTTACTTTTTATTGTATTTTTTTGACAAGAGCTTACAAATAAATTAATACTAAAAATATAGATGAAAATTAATAGCTGTTTTGATAATTTCATACGTCAATATATTATGATCCCGTTAATTTTAAGAATAGAATCTTTAACCTTATTCTTTAATATAAATATTGTATCACCTTTAAAAAGTTCCTTTTGTTTTTCTCCGTTTTGAATTTGAATACTAGATATAGTGTCCTTATAATATTGTTCTTTATGGAAAATTAAACTCGAAGAAATATCATCTCTTTTTTTTAATATAAAATATCCCTTTTCATTAGTTACAGTTTTATCACCACTTACTAAATCAGAAACTTGTACTCCTGAGATTGGTTTTCTATTAATAGCATCATACAAATATCCTTCGTAATTACTTTTATGACAACTAACTAAAACCAATTCAAAAAATAAAAACAATAATAACTTCACAATATTTTAATTTTTGTTAACCACAATAAACTCAAAACATCTTTTTCAGCCGCGGCACGTCTTAAAAATAATTAGATTCAATATAGAATTTCTAATATTAATTTTTCCTTTTCAAGAAAATTTCTCCGAGATCAATCACATTATTTTTAGATGAGTAATTTGTATAGTCCACAGTGTCGTTTGCATACCCATCTGCTTTTATAACTATCTTATTTGTTAATGCAGGAGCTCTGGGTTTTTCCATTCCTAAAAAAGTCCAGCTTTCAGAAGATATTTTTGGCAAAACAAATCTTCCTGTATTTTTAGAAGTGGCATAATCTACTGGTTCACTTTCTATTGGTATTGTTTCTATTTTCGCATTTAATAATGGTTTATTAGAATCAAAGCCCAATATAATACCTCGAATCTCTGGCCGAAATACCCACTCATTGTGACATGAAGTAAGAACGAATAATAAAATCAAAAATATTTTCTTTTTATTCATATTTCATATGTAATTATTCAAACCAATTTTACTTTTCATAAAAAATCATTGTAGCGATATAGAAAAAAATATTGTAAAATAAAAAATACAGGAACACAAACAATAAGATTGGTAAGGTAATAGTCATCCATGGCGGACAGAGTACCAATAGTAATTAATTGTATTAGAATTATATATATATTTTTTACTTTCGAATTGTATATCAGTAAATAAATAACTGTGACAATAATTACTTTTATGTAAAATAAAACGATATCATATCCTGAGATTATATCTGCTTTAGTTCCTGTTTTAAAGGAACTTGTAAAAAGAAAAAATATAGATAATAAACATCCTAACGTAAAAACAAAAACTTGTTTGATAATTAATTTCATAAATATATCTTTCTATATTTTCTTATCAATGAAATATATCCCTAAGCTTAGTGCAAAAAAAATAGGTGTATAGAAGATATATTGATAATTCAACTTATCCGAAGATCTCAAAAATCCTTGGAGGATAAATAAAAAAATAAGCAAGATAGAATACCAATATGCTTTATGGATATTTTTATTTAACAAAAGGTAAAAACCTATTTCTGAAGCTATATTTATTAAAAATAAGACTAAATAAAACATTATTATTATCCACCAGTCAAATATATCAGCTTTACTTCCAGATTTCAAAAACCAGAAATGTAAAATAAACGATAATATTATACCAATAATAAAAATCAACATTGATCTTAGCAAAATTCTTTTCATCTATATTAATATTTTATTTTAAATGCTTTCGTTCTATAGAAAAAATCATCTGACATAAAAGATATTTTTACATTCCCTTTTATTTCTTCTACAATCCCATTTATTCCGCTTTCTTTCATATATTCTAATGTATAATTTTTTGCATCTTCTGCACTTCCCATATAATTGGTATTAAAAACCGCATCAACACTTGCCATAGTCCTATTAGGGCTACTATAAAATACTGGAATGTAAAATACTTTTTTCTTTCTGATCTTTGCAATCTCAAAATCAATTATTCCTTTCATAGAACACTTATTCTTGGATATAAAATTCATCATTTTTTCAAAAACTGAAATATTAAGTTTTTTTTCATTCAATTTATATCTAATTGATAAAAGCCATGCTAAATTTTTAACATAGCATAAATACCATTCTGGTCTCATGTAAATTAGATCGGGATATCCTCTATCTGTTACAAAATGATCTCCAGTTCTTCCAGTACCCATACCTAATAATTCTTCTTTTTTTTCACCATACATAACAAATTTATCTGAACTATTTAATAAATAAATATCATGCAATACGTCTTCTAAAGTTTTATTGTTTTTAAAGACTTTTTTTTGTATTTCTTCATTTGTTAAAAAAATATAACCATATTTTTTTGTGTAAAAATTGATAAATGTAATCCATGGTTCTATATCTTCAGATAACTTTTTAGTACCTTGCCCAGTCCAACTTTCTATAGCTAACATTTCATTTTTTGCGCTTTTATGAAGATCATAAGAAGATAAATTTTCAGGTTTTAAATTATCAAATTTTGTATGTGCATATGTATCACCAAATCTATGTAATAATTCACCTAACCTCTTTGTTGTTTCTTTTTTATTCCCCCTATCTTTTAACCATAAGAATTTTAGGGCTGTTGTAAATTCTTCTACTCCGTGAAAACCTCCTGTTAATGTATGTATATCTTCCTGTTTTGTAGGATCAAACCATGTATCATTCAATTCAAAATCACTTTCGTTATGAATAGTCGTATCTGGTGCCTCTGCTGCTATAGCAAGTTCTTCAGCATTATAATCGCTCATTCCCAACATCAAACAGACAAGATAAACTGTGCTATAATGTCCGTCTGTCTCATATAAAACATTAGAATTATCCTCCATTTCAGGTGGTGTAGAGGGCTCCCCATAGCTAATCCCTTCTTTCGCATTAAAAATAATCTCTTTCCCTGACGTTATTTCATAGCCTTCTTTGGCAAAAATCTTGTATGATCCGCCTATTTCTTCAATCAGATCACCTCCGATGTATGTAATTTTACTCATGATTAATGATTTTTAGATTGTTCGGCAGAATTATGCTGAATTTCTTTCTGAGAATGAAACTCATGGTTTTGAGATGATTGAGTACTCCCTTTACCATTGATCGTCGTCTGCTTGTCTTTCTCAACCTTACTTTCCTTATTTCCAGTGATATATTCAACCATTTTGCCCATCACGTTGGTGATAAAATCTGTTCCTATGGTCATCATACTCATCATTCCCACTCCCACAGATTTATTCATTCCCACCGTTTCCGCAGAATTCATTCCCACATTCGTATTCATATTCTGTCCCACATTAATGTTCATATTTTTTCCGGCCGTGAACGTAATATCATTCGGTGCATTCACCTCAATATTTCCCTGTCCGTCCATGAGATACGTATTCCCGCTCGGATCTTCAATAAAAACACTTCCCTCACCATCATTCAGGATAATTTTCGTTCCTGATCTTGTGTGAATTACCTTTTTATCATTTCCAGAAGTATGATAAGAACTTACCTCTTTTCCATTATAGTGAGTTCCCACCACAAAAGGTTTTTCTGCATTTTGAGACTCAAAACCAACCATAACTTCCTCACCAATTTCAGGGATAAAATGAAAACCTTTTCCACTTCCCGAATGCGGTTGAATTAGCCTTATCCACGGTGATTTCTCGCCCTTCCTTTCCTGCCACTGAAACTGCACCCTCACCCTTCCCATGCCCGAAGGATCATTATTATCAACCACTCTGGCCGACTGCTCCTCACCAAAAGGAACCGCGTCTGAATCCTGATACGGCGCATTTTCCAAGTCCGGAATTCCCACAAATTCATTATAATATTCATTGCCATCGTGATAATGCTTAAGCTCAATGATGCGGTACGTTTCCATCGGATTATCATTAATGTCGATCAGCTTCGCCAAACCTCCTATTTTCAATAACGGATCCCTACTTTTCCCTTTAATCATAATTAAATTTTCACGATTTTCGCGCTCCCTTCTCACCGAATCTTTCAGTTCTCTTGACGTATTATTCGAAATTCCGGTATGATTGTAAAACATTTCGGATCTCTTTTTGTAAACACTTTCAGAAGCATTGATCGCCACTGCCTGAAACGGATTTTCTTTATACTGATGTTGAACGGAATTCGACTGATAATCAATATTTTCACCCGCCTGAACATCATACGCCGAATAGCTGAAATGCTGTGGCTTGATATTCATTTGAAACTCAACTTCAATCAAATTTTTATTTTCCTCCAAATCCAACATATCCTGCACTTTATTGCCGAATAAAAGCTGCTGACCGTT
>DKLU01000229.1 GCA_002455915.1 Chryseobacterium sp. UBA6632 | reverse complement strand
CTCAGAAAATATGGTAATTTAGATTGGAGCAAACCCAGTATTCATACCATGTTACAATCCAAAGAAACACCCGCCGAAAAGATTAAAAGATTAGAGAAAGAATTAGCTGATGAGAAACTGAAAACCAAAGTTCTCAATATGATGATTGATATCTCCGACAAGCAGTACGGCACGCAGATTAGAAAAAAGTTTACGCCCAAACAGTCAGAGAACTCCAGGAAAAAGGATTAAGCTTATCCAAAATCTGCAGATTGTTTGGGATAAGCAGACAAGCCATTTACAAGCAGCGCCAAAGACTATGTGCTCGGGAAAAAGAATTGGATAAAGTAAAACAATTCGTTGAGGAAATTCGTTTTGAACAGCCCAGAATAGGAACAAGAAAACTTTATTATTTGCTTAAAAATAAATTCAGGCTGGAAAAGATAAAAATAGGCAGAGATGCGCTGTTCAATTATTTACGAAGAGAAAACCTGCTTATTTATCCTAAGAAAAGATATACAAGAACTACTTTCTCCAAACACTGGCTCAGAAAATATCCTAACCTTTTGAAAACGACTTGTTTCAAAAGAAAAGAACAGGTATTGGTAAGTGATATCACTTATGTAAAAACCAAGTCGAATGTCTGTTATTTATCTTTGGTAACGGATGCTTACAGCAGAAAAATAATGGGTTACGAGCTGAGTGAAAATATGAATGCTGAAAATGTAGGAAAAGCTCTGAAAATGGCCGTCAGAAACAGAACAACTCACCTTCCGCTTATTCATCACTCCGACAGAGGATTGCAATATTGTTCCCAAGTGTATCAGAAAGTACTTGTTGAAAACAAAATAACACCCTCAATGACAGATGGCTATGATTGTTATCAAAATGCTTTGGCAGAAAGAATAAATGGAATATTGAAGCAGGAGTTTTTAATTTATAAATGCAAAAACATTCAGGATTTAAAACAAATGGTTAAAGAAAGTATTTATATTTACAACAACAAAAGACCACATCTTAGTCTGAAGATGAAAACCCCGGAAACAATCCACAAAAAATCCGAAAAATCAATATCTTCCGGATTAATATTTTAATTAAAAACTTGTAAACCTATTTTAGGACTAGTCATTATTTTAAATCTTTTTTCTTCTTTTTCTTCTTGTCTTTATCTTTTTCCTTCTTTTTATCTTTTTTAGAGTTTAAGATTTCGTTGGCGAATTCAAATTCAGGTTCTTTTGCTTTAACTTTTACAGGTTTTATCTCTATTTTAAGATCAAAATACCCTTTAAGATCTTCCTGAGAAATCATTTTTTCATTAAATAAAAATTCCAAAATCTCTTTTCCTGAATCATTAAAGAAATTTAGGGAAAGTTCTTTAATTAAGAATTTTTTATACTCTTCGAAAGGCACAACTACAGAATATTTGAAGATTCTTCCTTGTTTTTCAGTCGATAGATATCCCTTTTCAACCAATATTTTCACATAAGTAGAAACGGTATTTTGATGCGGTTTCGGCTCCGGATGTTGTTCCATAACGTCCTTTAAATAAAAGGAATCCAGCTTCCAAAGCAATTTCATTAAGTTTTCTTCCGCCGCTGTTAGATGATTTATTTTCATGTTAAATTCTTAATGTTGAAACTGTATATTGCAATAAAGGTAAAGAAAAGATACCATAAAAGCAATTGCAGCGCCCATAAATACTTCTTTCGGGGTGTGTCTTTTTAAAATAATTCGTGTAATGCCAACCAAAGCAGCAATTCCCAACCAGGCAATTCCAAATATTGTATTTAATGAAAAAAACAAAGCCGCAACAAATATATTAAAAGCTGTATGCATAGAGCTTTTGATGAAATAATTACTGATCTGTAATGCTAAAAGAAGTATTAAAATAAATAACATTACTAGATCAATGAGCCCGTTTTTAAAATAATTAAAGCCAATGTAAGCGATTACACAAATTCCTATAAAAATATACAGAGTCTTTCTCTGAACTCTATTAGAAACATCCATGTTTGTGTATCTTCCTGTTTTTACATTCCACACTAACCAGATAATTACTGGGATAATAATCATCAGTAAAATTGGAAGAAAATAGGTGAAAGAATTGTGAAATGATGAATTTCTAAGGCTCGAATACAAGAAAAATATAAACAATGAAACCAAAGGATTGAAAAAATCTGAAATAATTTTTGAAATTTTATGTACTGCTGAAGGCTGTTTTTCTTCCATATTTAAGTTTGATGATGTAAATATAACACTATAAGCAAAAAAACAATTGGTATGTATACAATAAAAACAAAGTTTTTTTTATAATTTTGCTCTACTATTTCATAATAAATAAGCAAGAGCTCAACACATGAAAGAATTTTCTAAAGAGGTATACCTGAAGTGGTATGAAGATATGACAATGTGGAGAAGGTTTGAAGACAAATGCCGTTCTCTTTATCTAAAGCAAAAAATCAGAGGTTTTTTACATTTGTATAACGGTCAGGAGGCTATCCCTGCTGGTTTCGCGCATGCAATGGATTTAACTAAAGACAGTATGATCACTGCTTACAGATGCCACATTCACCCGATGGCAATGGGAGTAGATCCTAAAAGAATCATGGCAGAACTTTGTGGCAAGGCTACAGGTACGTCAGGAGGTATGGGGGGATCTATGCACATTTTCAGCAAGGAGCACCGTTTTTACGGAGGTCATGGTATTGTAGGAGGTCAGATTCCTTTGGGAGCAGGGATTGCTTTCGCAGATAAATATTATGACAGAAAAGCAGTAAACATCTGTTTCTTCGGAGACGGAGCTGCTAGACAGGGATCATTACATGAAACGTTTAACATGGCGATGAACTGGAAACTTCCTGTAATCTTCGTTGTAGAAAACAACCAATATGCAATGGGAACTTCTGTAAAAAGAACAGCTAACCACGAAGATATCTACAAATTAGGATTAGGATACGAAATGCCTTGTCTTGCTGTAGATGCTATGGATCCTGAAAAAGTAGCTGAAGCTGCTTACGAAGCTATCGAAAGAGCGAGAAGAGGAGACGGACCAACTTTCATCGAAGCGAGAACTTACCGTTACAGAGGTCACTCAATGTCTGATGCTGAACCTTACAGATCTAAAGAAGAAGTAGCTGTTCATAAAAATGATGACCCAATCGAATTGATTAAACAAAGAATTTTATCAAACGGATGGGCTACTGAAGAAGAATTGGATGCTACAGAAAATAAATCCAGAGATTTTGTTGAAGAGTGTGTAGAATTTATGGAAAATTCTCCTTACCCGGATGCAGAGAAAGTATATGAATATGTATACGCTCAGGAAGATTATCCATTCTTAGATAAATTTGAAAATCAATAATAATTTGCTGATACGATGATATGATAGGTTACAACAATCTTTCACTTTTCTTATCATCACATCATCCACATTAACAAATTAATACATATTAAATTATGGCAGAAGTAATTACAATGCCACGTCTTTCCGATACAATGACGGAAGGAAAAGTGGCTAAATGGCATAAAAAAGTAGGAGACAAGGTAAAGGAAGGAGATATTTTAGCTGAAATTGAAACGGATAAAGCGGTTCAGGATTTCGAATCTGAAGTTGAGGGAACTCTTTTATACGTTGGTGTTGAAGAAGGTAACGCAGCTGTTGTAGATTCAGTTTTAGCGATTATCGGTAAAGAAGGAGAAGATATTTCAGGATTAACAGGTGGGGCTGCGGCTCCCACTGCTTCTGAAGATAAAAAAGAAGAGCCTAAAGCAGAAACTGCTGCAGCTGCTCTGGAAGCTTCGGCTGAAGTTCCTGCAGGAGTAGAAGTTATTACAATGCCAAGACTTTCTGATACTATGACAGAAGGTAAAGTGGCTAAATGGCACAAAAACGTTGGCGATACAGTAAAAGAAGGAGATCTTCTTGCTGAGATCGAAACAGATAAAGCAGTTCAGGATTTTGAATCTGAATTCAATGGAGTATTATTAAAGCAAGGTGTTGAAGAAGGAGGAGCTGCTCCTGTAGATTCAGTATTGGCAATTATCGGCCCTGCAGGAACAGATGTTTCTGGTGTAGGGGCTGCAAAACCGGCTGCTGCTTCATCAGAAAAACCAGCTGAACAAAAAACGGAAGCTAAAGCAGAAGAAAAAGCTGCTCCGGCTGCAAGTGCGTCATCTTCAGACAGAGTTGCAATTTCTCCATTAGCGAAGAAAATGGCTCAGGATAAAGGTGTTGATATCAATGCTGTACAAGGTTCTGGTGAAAACGGAAGAATCGTTAAAAAAGATATTGAAAATTATCAGCCATCTGCGAAAACAGCGGCTTCAGCTCCGGCTGCAAGTGCTGCTGCTCAGGTTGCGGTAAGCTTCGTTCAGGGTGAAGATACAGAATCTCAAAATTCACAAGTAAGAAATATTATCGCTAAGCGTCTTTCTGAAAGTAAATTCTCTGCACCTCACTATTATCTGATGGTTGAAATCAACATGGATAAAGCGATTGAGGCTAGAAAAGAGATCAACTCTTTACCGGATACTAAAATTTCTTTCAACGATATGATTATTAAAGCGACTGCTGTTGCTTTAAGAAAACACCCGCAGGTAAATTCAAGCTGGGCAGGTGATAAGATCATTCACAGAGGAAATATCAACATCGGTGTAGCAGTTGCAATTCCTGATGGATTGGTAGTTCCGGTTCTTAAGAATACAGACCAGATGACTTATACTCAGATTTCAGCTGCTGTAAAAGATATGGCTGGAAGAGCGAAGAACAAAGGTCTTAAAGCTAACGAAATGGAAGGTTCTACATTCTCAATCTCAAACCTTGGGATGTTCGGAATTGAAACTTTCACAAGTATCATCAACCAACCGAATGCTGCCATCCTTTCAGTAGGAGCAATTATCGAGAAGCCTGTTGTGAAAAACGGACAAATCGTAGTTGGAAACATCATGAAGCTTTCATTAGCTTGTGACCACAGAGTAGTAGACGGTGCTACTGGTGCTCAGTTCTTACAAACTTTAAAAACATATTTAGAAAGCCCTTTAACTTTGTTACTGTAATTTCTAAAGTTTTAAATAATAGTAAAACGCTTCTCTTTTTGAGGAGCGTTTTTTCTTGTA
>DKLU01000228.1:377-22861 GCA_002455915.1 Chryseobacterium sp. UBA6632 | reverse complement strand
TCATAATATTGCCAGAACAATCCTCCCTGAACAATTCCCGCACCAGGTTTTGTTACCGTAACAGTCGCAAGGTTTTTATTTAAAATATCAGATTTTACAGCAGATTTCACATATCCCGTGGCCTGAGTTTGTGGTTGCAATTCTTTTCCGCCCCAAACGATGGTTGCTTTATCACTTTCAGCACTCGTCCATGATTTTCCTGAATTTAAAATCGTAAAAATAACCTCTGAAGTGCCTCTTGAAGTTCCCCACGAATTAACCTCTTTTTGAGTAATCAGCCAGATTTTCATGTCTTCAATGAACTTTTGATCGTTTGGTTTTAGCTTATTAAATACTT
This sequence comes from Chryseobacterium sp. UBA6632, assembly GCA_002455915.1. Lineage (GTDB taxonomy): Bacteria > Bacteroidota > Bacteroidia > Flavobacteriales > Weeksellaceae > Chryseobacterium. The sequence continues at coordinate 22,524 of DKLU01000228.1, read as the reverse complement.
CCAAAGCACCTGCCTGATTCACCACTTTTGAGCTAAACCAGCCCCAGCCATCCAGATTTTGTTTCCAATAAACACCCTGTGTTTTTGAGTCTACCGAAGTTTCTTTTAAGTAATTCAATACTTTATCTGAAACGTCTTTTAAGCCGTAATCATTCATTAACAAAGCCGCGCGATGCAATCCAAAGAAGGTAAAATCCGTTAATTTTGCTGTTTTTGCTTTTTGTTTAATCAAAGATTTTAAAGAAGCTCCTTTTCCTCTCAGTGGATATTCTTTTTCCCAGTAATTTCTCGTGTCCAAATAATCCAATGACCAGTTTGTCCAGACATTTTTTTCATTCGAATCATAATATTTACCCATTTCATTATCAATATATCCAATTAAGTTTTTCACCAATTCCGCCTGTTCAGAACTTTGGTAATCTTTCACATTACCTTTCAACCAAGAATTAATTTTTCCTAAATTTTTAAGAATATACAATGAGGTTGAATATGAACTAGGATATCCCTGATACCAAGAGAAACCACCATCCGGATTCTGCAGTTTTTTGAAATCATCCCAATCCTGATTGATGGAATTTTTCATCGTGTTCACATCAAACAGCAAGGCTAATTTTGCCATTTGTTCGCCTTCATTTTTACTTTCCAAAACCCAAGGTGTTTCATCCAACAATAACTGTTTAAGCTCCTGATTTTTTTCAAGATTTGAATTGAGTAATCCTTTATTCTGATATTCTTCGAAAACGGTTTTCATTTTCGGATTAGCTTTAAAAATTTCTGAAGCTAAAACATCAGCAAACCATTTATTGAAGATAACATCGGCAGAATTATTAGGGTCATTTTTCAGACTTGGAAGCGCAAACATAATCTCCCAAATCGGATTGGTCGTCAGCTCCAATGTATTTGAAACGTTAGAAATCGTTGATGAATTGGAATTTTTTAGATTTTCTAATTCAAAAGTTTTCGTTTCGCCTTCTTTTACAAAAATCGGAAGTGCATCGGTCACCAACATTCTGTTCGGAAGAATGGCAACTGCTTTTTGCTCGCCGTCAGAATATTGTCCGGCTTTTGCAACGATTTTTAAAATAATCGAAGACACATTATTCGGAACTTTCACTTTCCATGTTAAAACAGAATTTCCATTTTCATCAACCGAAAAAGCCTGTTCTTTATTATACCCTGAAACGGCTGTTAATGTGCTCAATCCGAATTTTTCTGAAATATCTTCATTCGTAAAAGCGTCCAAAATCTGCAATTGTGCCGAACCATTTAATTTTTTGCTCGTTAAGTTTGATAATTTTGATTGAAGATTCAGTTCATCACCTTCTCTTAAAAATCTAGGATAATTGGGAGTAACTGAAAATTCTTTCTGAGTTACCACTTCTTTTTGTAATGTGGCAGTTCGTGCGTCTTTGGTGTGAGCTAAGAACATCAATTTCCATTTCGTTAATGCTTCGGGAGAAGTGAATTCAAAGCTTACATTTCCTTCGGAATCTGTTTTAAGACCAGGATAGAAAAAAGCGGTTTCATTTAAATTCTGACGAACAGGAATTTTATCTGATGAATCTTGATCTAGCTGATCCGTATATTCCGCTTTTTCCTGTTCGCTCAATTGTCTTCCCGAAGCTAAAATATCTATGGCAGCATCATCCACCATGGCTTCTTTTTTCATTCTCATAGCGGGTGCTGCAACTGGAGCAACATTTGAAAAACCTCTTACATTAATTCCAGCAGCTTTTCCTCTTAGCAACTGAGAATAAACCAATTCGTTATCAAACCAATTAAACTGAGGAACTTCCACATAATTTCCATTGAAATATTTCGATCTTTTTTCGTAATATTTTGAATAAAGACTTTGTCTCATATCGTACGATGAAACAATGGCATAAGGTGTATAAAGCCTTTGCCAGTTGAAGCTGTTTACCGCAAATTGATCCAGAGACATATCATACATATTCGCCAAAACCTCAGCATTCATCTTTTCTTTATCACTTCCTGAAACTTTTACAGACCATTTTTCTTTGGAATTAGGTTCTAATTTGTCTCTGAAAGTTACTGTTTCAATCTTTAAAGGCTGTTCTGTACTTTTAATTTTTAAATCAACACTTTCTGTCTGAACATCATTAAAAGCAACAATTTGGAACTGAAGGTTCAGTGTTGAAACAGATGGATCTTTTGGAATTTCCACTGAATATTCCAGCATTCCGTTTTTGAATTGATGAACTTCTGAAGTTGTTTTTCCTGAACCATTTTGGATGAAAACAGTAACCAAAGCATCAGGGATCACAGAATAAACATACACTTTTGCTTTTTCTCCTCTTGAAAATTCGTTTTTAGGATCCAAGACGGTTAAGAATGTTTTCTGATTCGGCTGTAGTGATTTTTTATCCCAAACACTGAAATTTTGTGAAGTTCTTATCGTGTCTTTTCCTTCAATATTATATAATTCCAGCTGATATGTTCCCGCTTCTAGTTTTCCAAGATCAAGATCTGAGGAAGGCTGCTGCGTTTTGGTAATAATAACTTTTTCAGTTTTCCAGTTTTTCAGTTCATCATTTTTATCATAAAAATCATGCGGAAATTTGCTATAAAACTCTGCCTTCGAGTATTTTGGCTGATCCTGAATGACGGTTTTAAAGTTCTGTCTGAAAATTCTGTCCGGCTCCTGAAGTTTAGTCAATTTTACCTGATAAGGCTTTTTAACATCTTGCTCATTATAATTTTTGGTTTCAACTTTCAGTTTTAAATTGTTATCAGAAAATGTATTTTCGATTTCATCAGTTTTAATGTAATGAGAAACCGAAGCTACCTTCAGGTTGGTGTCGGCAGATTGCGTTTCACCGTTAATATCTGTTACAGAAGCATTAATTTCATAATTATCTATCTGGATGCCTTCCACATTTTCATCTTTTTTAAGATCTAATTGAATGGTAAATTCACCTTTCTGATTGGTTTTAACCTCCCCTAAAATCGAGTTTTCATTATCATTATTTTGCGGATACCAACTGAAATATCGCCAACGGATATTATGTTTTTTAATTTCATAGTCTACCGTTGTATTACTCAGGGCCACACCGGAAAACATCATTGCTTTTCCTTTCAGCTCGATGGTTTGCCCGTATTTATAATCTCCTTTTACAGGCTCAAATGTCACCTCGAACTTTGGTCTTTTGTATTCTTCAACACGTATATCTTTGTATCCGCCTGTTCCGCCATCGGTTTCCAGTGTAAATCTTCCGTTAAGCTTACCTTTTGGCAACACAAAACTTCCGTGATAAGAACCAAAATCATTCGTGGTAAAATCCTGCGAAGTTACTTCCTGATAATTGGCATCTTTCAGCGTAATTTTCTGCTTTAAACCTGAAGCAACCGATTCAGTTTCTTTGTTAATTTTTGTATTGATTACTTTAAAATAAACCGTTTGTCCGGGTCTGTAAATGGCTCTGTCTGTAAAAATCTGTGCCTGAGTGCGGGTTTCTTTATTGGGATTTCGATCCGCATAATATTCCCTGTAAACATTAATGAATTGATAATCGTTGGTCTTCGGCTGCTGAACCAGATATTTTACATAATAGTTTTTAGAAGGCAAAGTAAAAATACCGTTTGCATCTGTTTTACCCTGGGTTTTAGTCAGACTTTTACCATTGGTGTATTCGTAAAATGTAAGATTTTCGTTAATTATAGGTTTGCCATTTTCACTGTTGACCAATTTAAGCTGAGTAGAATTTAATTCGCCGCCGCTTTTACTTTGGTAAATAATTTTATGGTTTGAAACTAAAAAATAGAAATTCTGTCTTTTATCATTTTCGTTGCCTGTAACGTTATATTCGGCAATATATACTCCTGAAGGAAGCGGTTTTATTTCCAAAGAAGTGGAATTATTCTGATAATCCTTGGCATCCGTTAACTGAAAAACTTCTTTTCTTACCAGATTTTTTTTAATCGTGTTGAACAGGTCTGAGTAAGAATTTCCCGCATATTGCATAAATAAGGTAAAATCGTCTTTCACTTCATAAATATTCAAAGAAAATTCTGAAACATTTTTGTGATCGACCACAAAATGAATCGGAAGATTAGGCTGCGTCTGCTGCTCATATCTGAAATTAAGTGTCGGAACTTTTATTTGTTCTTCAATATTTTTGATATTCTCAATAAAAGGAGATTTCGGGTACTGAGCTTTTGCCTGACTGGCGATTTCTAAGGCTGCCTTCTGTTCTTTTTTAGAAATCAGCTGAGACATGATCTGTTCCATCACCAAAACCTTATAATCTCCTTCTGTATTCGATTTGACAAGATTTTTCAACTGCTCCAGTTTATCTTTGCATTGGTTGAAATTGCAGTTTTCCTCCAGCTTCTGATGCATAAAATACAGTTTTGAATTTCCTGTATTCCGAGCAATCAATCCATCAAAAATAGCATCAATTGTTTTTCGGTTTTCAGCGAGTTCATTTTTAGTAAAAAGCTGATTATCCGAAAAGAAATTTACTTTTTTCAACTCATACCAATCTGCCAGAGTCGGAAAATAAGTAATGTCTTTTGTGTTAGAAAAAAGATCTTTATATTTTGATAACGCTACTTTTTTCATTTCAGACGTCTGCTGATCCAACTCCTGAAAATTCTTCGTCAAATAATTTTTAAAATCAAGCTTGCTCCATGTTTCGATCTGCGCTACATCCTGCGAATTCAGATTGGTTCTGCCATTTACCTTCCATGAATTTTGCTGATAGTAATCCATAAAAAAGCCATTTGCCAATACTTTAAAAACAATTTTATCATCGCCTTTCAGCTGCTTTTCGGCATTCTGAATTTTAGTAAAAAAACTCGAAGCCGCATTATTCTGTTCATCATCCGAAGTTGTATTCAAAATACTGAATTCAGATTTCAGAGAACGGATGAGCTGTAAGGTATTGTTTTCTTTCATAGCCTGTTTTTGAATATCTAAAATAATGGGAAGATTAGATTTATACGTTCCTTTTTTACTGTTTTCTTCTACTTTTTTCCATTGATCGTCGTAGTATTTTTGTGCCTGTATTCGACCGAAAATACTCAAACACAAAATGAGGGTTAAGAATTTTATATATTTCATTATTGTTTATTTTTAATTTCAATTTTATCGCCTTTGGTTCTGGCATTCATCTGCGGAGCGTAGTAATTCTGCAACGTGGCAAATCCGCTTGAGAAATTTCCCGACGCGTTGCATATCAAATCATATTCAAATACATATTTCCCTTTCGGCATATAGTAAATATAGAAATTGGTAGATGCATCTTTTGTAGCCTGATAATACCCCAGATTATTTTTCCATTGATAACCCGAAAGCACATCTACAGGCTCTAATCCGGCAGCTCTCATATCTTTTAAATGAACATACTGCATCGGTCTATCCGTATCAAGAATCATTCTTACGGTCACTCTGTCTCCTACATGTAACGGACTATTTTCTGTAATTTTCATTAATTCTTCTCCATTTTCAGTGGGCATTTTTTTATAAAACTCTCTGGTCATGGCAATATACGTTTCGGTAGATTTTACTTTACTTAAATCATCATAATATTGCCAGAACAATCCTCCCTGAACAATTCCCGGGCCAGGTTTTGTAACAGTAACTTCTCCCAGATCCTGATTTATCTTCTCAGATTTTACAACCTGCTTAAGATATCCCGTTGTTTTCGGATTAGGAGCAATTTCTTTTCCGCCCCAAATTACTTTGGCTTTATCGGCTTCCGGAGTCGTCCAGGATTTTCCAGAATTCATCAGGATATAAATTATTTCCGCAGTTGTTCTAGAATTTCCCCAAGAATTAGTTTCTTTCTGGGTGGCCAGCCAAACTTTAGCCTCTTCAATAAAATTAACATCTTTTGGACTTAATTTGTTTAATGCTTCAATAGCGCCCGCATGATTAACTGCTTTAGACTCATACCATCCCCAATCGTTCAGGTTTTTCTTCCAATACGCTCCTTGTGTTTCGGAGGAAACTGATGTTTCTTTTAAATAATTAATTAGTTTATCCGACGGAACTTTTAAGCCATAATTATCAAAAATAAGCGCTGCACGATGAACTCCATAGAACGTAAGATCTGTTAATTTAAACTGATCCGCACGCTCAATAATCATTTTTTTCAATCTTGCTCCTTTCTCGCCCAGCGGGTATTCTTTTTCCCAATAACGTCTTGTATCTAAATAATCTAACGCGAAATTACTCCACGGGTTATCTTCTTTTTCTTTCCAGTGCATTTCCAGCTCAGTATCAATATAGTTTATCAATTTAGAGACCATTTCTTTTTGTCCTATCATTTGATATTCTGAAATTCCGCCTTTCAGCCACTCATTCATTTTTCCTAAATTTTTAAGAATATATAATGAAACAGAATAACTGCTTTTATAACCCGGAAGCCACGGGAAACCACCATCACTATTTTGATAGTGCGAAAAAATATTCCAATCTAAATTGATGGAATTTTTCATCGCATTCACATCAAAAAGTCTGGCCACTTTATCCATTGTTTCCGCCTCAGATTGCGAATGCAGAACCCACGGTGTTTCTTCCAAAAGAACCTGTTTTAATTCCTGATTTTTCTCTAAATTACTTTTCAGAAGATCTGCAGATTTATATTCATCAAAAACCGCTTTCATTCTAGGATTTGCTTTAAAAATTTCTGTTCCTACAATGTCGGCAAACCAAGTATTGAAACGCGAATCTGAACTGATATTAAGGGTGTCGCTTAAATCAGGAAGGGCAAAAAGAATTTCCCAAACCGGATTGGTTTTCAGCTCCAATGTATTACTGAAATTAATCGCTGTTGATGAAACATCTTTTGTTAAATTATCTATTTTAAATGTTTTCGTTTCGCCTTCTTTTACAAAAATCGGAACGGTATCTGTTAAAATCATGGTATTAGATAAAACCGCAACCGAAATTTGTTCACCATCAGAATATTTTCCCGATTTGGCAATTACTTTTATAATAATGGAGCTGAATTTATGGTAAGGGGTTTTTATTTTCCAGCTTACAACAGAATTTCCGGTTTCTTTTACTTCAAAATCTTTAATGGAAGATGCGATCGCAAACTGGGAGGTAATATCTTCATTAGTCTCCGCATTTAAAATCTGAAAAGATGCCGAACCTTTCAATGCCTTCTTGGTAAGGTTTGAAATTTTTGCTTGAAAATCAAGTTCGTCTCCTTCTCTTAAAAACCTTGGATAATTTGGAGTTACAGACAATTTCTTTTGAGTAATAATTTCTTTTTCCAATGTAGCTGCTCGGGTATCTTTTGTATGTGCCAAAAACATCAGCTTCCATTTAGTTAATGCTTCTGGAGTTGTAAATTCAAAGCTTATATTTCCGTTGATGTCTGTTTTTAAATCCGGATAAAAAAATGCAGTTTCATTTAGATTCTGGCGGGCTTTTACCTCATCAAGAATTTCTTTCTTATCGCTTGGTTTTTTAATATCATCCTTATCTAAAACTCCGTCATAATCAGTGTCTTCATATTTTGAAAAACGATTTCTAGAACCTTTAAAACTACTTTCAAGTTCTAGGGCGGTAACATTTTTAGGTTTAGGACATCCATTATATTCAGGCAATCCGGGAACAGTGGGGCACGCATCATTTCGATCATCAATTCCATCACCATCAACATCCGTGGTTAAGCCGTATTTTATTAAAAGATTATATAAAACATCATCATCAAACCAATTAAATTTTGGTTCACTAACATTTTTTCTTTCAAGATAGTTTACTTTTTTCGACCAGTATTCTTTTTCAATAAAATTTTCAATATTAAAATCTTTTATAATATTTGGTGGATAGTAAATCGTTGACCATCTGTAATTGTTTACCGCAAATTTGTCTAAAGATTGATCATACATATTCGCCAAAACCTCCGCAACAACTTTTTCTTTGTTTCTCCCTGTGATTTTCACACTCCATTTTTCTTTGGAGTTCGGCTCTAATTTATCCCGAAAAGTCGTTAATTCTATTTTTAACAGATCTTCATCTTTTTTCACATAAATATCAGCATATTTATTCTGAACATCATTGTAGTGAGCCACTACAAACTGAACATTATATTTTACAACTTCTTTATTTTGAGAAACCGTAAAAGTAAAAGAAGTAACTCCGTTCACAAACTTTTTTCTTTCAAATTTTGGTTTTCCGGTTCCATCCTGAAGATAAATATTTACCGTAGCATCAGGAATCGCAGAATAAGCATACAACGTTACCGAAGAGCCTCGCTGCACTTCTTTTTTAGGTGCAACAACTTTCAAAAACGGATACTGATTTTTACCCAAACTTTTATTACTCCAAACACTAAAATCCTGCTCTGCTTTGATGGAATCTTTCCCTTCAATATTATAAATGAGCAATCGATAAGTTCCCGCTTCTAATTTGCCAAGATTTAATTCTTTTCCTCTTTCGGTACCATCAATAATTGTTTTTAAAGTTTCCCAATATTTCTGATCTTCAAATTTATCATATCGGTCATGAGGAAATTTGCTTAAAAATTCTTCTTTTGAAAGTTTTGGAAGATCCTGAATATTCTTCTTAAAATTATTCCTCAACACTCTTTCAGGTTGCTTAAGCTGAATAAGTTTTACTTTATAACTTTTATCTAAAGCAATCCCATTATAATTGAATGTTGAGACGTTCAGTTTCACCTCATTTTCAGCAGAGGTTTCCTTAATCTGTTCAGCTTCCAGATAATGCGAAACGGAAGCTACATTGACATCTGTAGTGGCTGATTGTGTTTCTCCGTTAATATCCGTAATACTTGCTTTTATTGTATAACCATCGATTTGAATACCTTCTTTATTCTCATCTTTTTTAAGATCAATTTTAATAATAAATTCTCCCTTCTCGTTGGTCTTCGCTTTTCCTAAAATAGGATTGTAATTATTATAAATATCTTCATACCACCAAAAATATCTTTTACGGATATTTTCTCTCTTAATCTCATAATTTACAACAGCATTATTCAGGGGAATACCTGAAAAGGTAAGCGCTTTTCCCTTCAGTTCAATAGTTTCGCCATATTTATAATCACTTTTAATGGTATCAAAAACAATTTCAAATTTCGGACGTTTGTATTCTTCTACAGAAAAATATTTTGTACCATACAAATCTCTTATGTCATGTCTTCCGGATGTACTTAAACTGAATTGTCCATTCATTTTATCCTTCGGAAGCACAAAAGATCCACTGTAAGATCCGAATGAGTTTGTTTTAAGCTTTTGAGTAGAAATAACCTGTCTGTTTGCATCATATAAAGTAATTTCCTGTTCATTATCAACAATCAAAGCATCTCGTTTTTTTTCAAAATCAGGATACGTTGAAATGACTTTAAAATGCACCGTTTGGCCAGGTCTGTAAATTTGTCTGTCTAAAAAAATCTGACTTAAAGGGCGTTCATCTCTATAATCATGATTCCATTCGTACTCATTATTCAATAGATTAAAGTCATTAGAATCTGGTTCATAAAGAATTTCTGTACGGCTATAGTGATCAACCTTGGGAGCAAATCTTGCAAAATTATCCGTTTTAATAAGAATTTCAGTTTCACTCACATTCGAATAATCTCTAAAATCATATTGTTGCAATTTTGTATTTGGTTTTATTTCGCCATTTTCCCTTGAAAGCAAAATATAATTTTTATTCTGATCATAAATCACCCTTGAAGAAGTCACAATCATCAAAAATCTAGAAATATCTTCACCGTTAATATATTCTGCAATATAAAGCCCTTTCTGAAGCAGATTCATTGCTAAAGAAGTTGTGTATGTTTTGTAATCCTTTTTATTTGGCAAAGAAAAAATATCCGTCCGTACGGTTGTTTTATCTATTTTATCAAAAAAATCTTTATAATTAAGTTTTTCTAAATATTCAAGATTATTCTTAAAATCATTAACCTTGTAAATTTTAACTGTAAAACGATCCGCATTTTTATGCTTAGCAACAATATGAATTGGTTTTTCAGGTAAGTTATGCACATCATAAGTAAGCTCTACAAAAGGTGCTTTTATTGTATTTTCCTGCGAAACAATGTTACTTAGAAATTTAGAATTCGGATATTCCAGTTTCATCTTATCAATAAGTTGCACAGACTCCAAAAACTTTGATTTACGGTTAAAAAAATCTACAACATCTTTAGTGATTAAGATCTTATAATCTGCTTTTACAGGTGAGTTGATTAAAGAAATCTGTTGAGTAATAAAATCTTCTTTATCCTCTCCCGAACTTTCAGAAATAAGTTTTTGATGTTGAAAATAAATTTTAGGATTTTTATCATTAGAATCAATTAAATTCTGATATAAAGTAGAAATAATTGTCTTATTTGCTTTTAATTCATCCTCAGTGAAAATATAATTATTCTTTAGAAAATCTATATTTTTTTTAACCTTCCAGTCGTAAAGTGTAGGAAAAAATTCAAAATCGCTTTCGGTTTTAAAAGCTTCTTTATATTTCTCTAAATCGATTTTCTTTAATTTAACATCAATCTTAGATAGCTCTGCAAATCTTTGAGTATAGAAATTTTTAAAATCCAGTTTGGTCCACGACTCTATCTTTGAAAGATCTCCTTCGTTAAGATTCGTTCTTTTTTGAATCTCCCACTTTTTTGTATCAAAATAATCCTCAAAAAATTCAATTTCCAGCACTTTGAAAAGTAAAAGATCATTTTTACTCATCCTTTTTTCTGCCTCTTGTATTTTAGCAAAAAAATCAGATGCATAATTATTTTTCGGATCGTCTTTAGTTTCTTTATAAATTGTAAATTCCGTTTTCAGAGAGCGTATAAGTTGCGTCGCATTTTTTTCTCTGATGGCCTGATTTTGAATTTCAATTACGATCGGCAGGCTGGATTTCACATTTCCGCTGTTGTAACCTTCTGCAATTTTTTTCCATTGATCTTCATAATAGTTTTGCGAATAAAGAAAACTACACGAAAAAATAAAAAATAACAAAACACATTTGCAGATGTTTTTCATAGGTATTAATTTTGATAAATGAACGTTTTAAAAATACTGAAAAAATCCGTTATCGATAGTCAATTTTACGTATCCTTAATGGGGACTCTTTTTGCAGTATTTTTCATGGAGGAGCAAAATACCTTCCGTTATCCCACGGTTTGCTTAATTTTTATCACCTATTTCAGTGGTTATCTGTATACTAAGTATCAATATACCAAGCATTTCTTTAAAATTTTAGTATTAAATGCTATTGCAGGGATTATCTGTGCAATGCTGATTTATCATAATCATAATGAAATCAGACTTCTAAAATGGTTTATTATTGTCGTGTTAGGACTTCTCTATAACAGTTTTTTTCTCGATGTTTATATTCGGAAAATCCCTTTGTTAAAAGTATTTTACGTGGGATTGGTCTGGGCATTGGTGAATTGCTGGCTTACCTTGCCACAGTTCAATCTTCCGATTTTCTTAATCAGTTTTTTCTTCATTACCGCGCTGGTTTTACCATTTGACATTCGGGATATGAAAAGCGATACGGTTAAAACTTTTCCCATGATTATTGGCGTTCAACACACAAAAAACATTGCTTATCTCCTTATTTTTGCGAGTAATATTCTTGCGATTTTATATTTGGATTTAAATTATTCAATTTCATTTTTTTTATCAAGTATCATCACGTATATTTTAATTTATTTCTCTGAAAATGAAAGGGGTGACAGTTATTTCTCTTTTGGAGTGGAAACATGCTCTGCACTTCCTTTTTTATTTCTAGCAATAATGGAGTATTTTTGACGAATGAAAATCAAGAATCTTTCCCTTTACAATTTCAAAAACCATACTGAAAAAAAGTTCGACTTTTCTCCGCAAATCAACTGTTTTGTAGGGAATAACGGCGCGGGAAAAACCAATATTCTTGATGCGCTGCACTATCTTTCGGTAGGAAAAAGTTTTTTAGGAAATACCGACCTTAACAATATCAAAAACGAAGAAGATTTTTTCACCATAAGCGCTGAAATTCAAAATGATGAAAACGAAGATATTATCCGAATAACTCAGCCGAAAGAATCAAAAAAAGTCATTAAAAAAAATGACAAAAGCTATGATCGTATGGCAGATCATATCGGATATTTACCAAGCGTGATGATTTCTCCTTATGATTCTAATTTAATTTCAGATTCGGGGGAAAGCAGAAGAAAATTTTTAGATTCCATGATTTCTCAGACAGATTCTGAATATCTTTTTCATCTGATTCAATATCAAAAAACGATTCAGCAGAGAAATGCTTTGTTAAAATATTTCGCCAAAAATCGTGTTTGGGATAAAGATTCTTTAGATATTTATAATGATCCAATTACTAAATTCGGGACCAAAATTTTTGAAAAAAGACGAACTTTTGTAGAAAAACTCAATCCTATTGTTCAGAATTTTTACAGTATAATTTCGGGTGGAAAAGAAACGGTTTCAGTAATTTATGAATCTCATCTGCTTGAAAATTTCGACTTTTCTCAACCTCAAAAAAAGTTTAATGATTTACTGAAAGAAAGTTTGGAAAAAGACAGAATGCTGACTTACACTTCCAAGGGAATTCACAAAGATGATCTTTTATTTGAAATGGATGCCGTTTTAATCAAAAAAATTGGCTCTCAGGGACAGCAAAAATCATTTTTAATTTCATTGAAACTGGCTCAGATGAGTCTTGTAAAAGAGCTGACGAATAAAACGCCTATTCTTCTTTTGGATGATATTTTTGATAAGCTTGATGATACAAGGGTTTCGCAATTGATTGAACTGGTAAATCAGGAAAATTTTGGTCAGATTTTTATTACAGATACACACCGCGAACGCACAGAAAATGTTGTGAAAAAAATTAATGAGGAAAGCATAATTTTTGAAATTTAATAATGAAGAAGAAAAAACGAGAATTTCAATCCTCAGATTTAGTAAAATCCTTTGCCCGAATTTACGGTTTTGAAGGAAAGTTGGTTGCATTCGAGATTAAAGACTTTCTTGAAGAATATCTGGATGAAAGTCTTTTTAGCGAGATAAAGACTGTAAATATTGAAAACAAATGTATTATTATTAAAATTGATTCGCCTTTGTTGAAGCACGATTTTCAAATGCGAAAAAGTTTTTATCTGAAAAAATTTCAGGCAAAATTCGGAGAAGAAAAATTTAATGATCTTCAGATTTTGTAGTCATCGTACTGCTCATTAAATCGTCTGCTTTTTTATCTAATCCTGAACGTAATGGAAGGAAGAATTTTAACGGATGTTTAGTAAAATATTTGAAAATTTCTCTGTAAATCATACTCACTTGTCCAAAATTCAATTTTCTTGATCTGAACGCTAAAAACATAGATAATGAAAAACTTACCAAAAAGTTAAAAAATCCGATCAGGAAAACCGTTATAAAAGAAATCCAAAACGTATAAGAATCAACAGAAAAATCTTTCCCGTACAATCCAATGGCGAAATTTCCTGCTGCAAAAGTAATGTGGCGGATATCCAAATCTAACCCGAAAAATAATCCTACCGGAGCCGTCGCTCCCAAGAAAACCCCAAACCAGAAATTGGAAACAATTCCCGGCCAGTTTTTAGCATAATAGGTAGATAAACCTTTCGCGAATTTTTTACCAAAAACCTTTCTGATCGAAAAATTTTTCGCAATACGCTCCGGAATTTGATAGAAAACTGAATTATTCCCAATATTCCCTGAAATAATCCCCGAAATAAAAAGATAAAAACCGGCGATACTCGCGTGTAAAATTGCTTTAGATTTGAATGGATCCAAATCCTTCAACAATTTATCTGATCGGTCAACTGCTAAATTTTGTGAGAAAAAAACATCTAAACCGTAAATTATTAACAAAGCAATGGGAAATGATAGTAAAACATTCCCGACAAATGCAATAAACTGACTTCGGAATAATTTTGAAACCAAATGGGCAAATTCAACGTAATTACTCTTGTTATTTCCTTCTTCAGAAAGAATTTTTGTCATTGTAGCAGCCGTCATTGCAGGCTGTTTAGTCGCCAACGTGAATCCCATCAGATAGATCATCACAAATCCCATCGCGTAATTCATAGAATACAAAAACGCATGGGAAAAATCACTTCCTGGAACATAGCCGTAAAGCATTTTTAAGACACACAATGCACCGACGATAATCCCACCACCACTGGCTTTGTAGAACATCGTCATATATTCTTTTTTGGTTGAAGTAATATAATGTGACCCTGTTTCTGCCGTATGATTGGTAATTAAATGCGAGATTAATCTTGTACTATCATTAATTAATTCTGAGATATTATTTTTATGAGATTTATAGCTTAATACGTTAAATATTAACTGTTTTGATTTAATTAAAACATCTTCTTCACTATCAATTACCAATAATTGAACAATCTCAAAAATACGTTGTAATTGTTGTCTGATTTTAAGAAGAGACTGATTAATTTTCCCTGAAATTCCATATTTGGAAGAATTTTTAAAGGCAATATTAACGAAATCTTGACATTGCTGAATATAGATTTTTATCTGCTTATATCTGCTGTCTTTAGAGTGTAACTGAATTTCAGGATTTGCTTTAAATTCTTCAGCCAAATCTTCTAATTCATTTTGTAAAGCTAAAAACGGATTGTCAAAATTTCTATATTCTGGAGCCATCCTTACCACTTCTACTTCCATCGCCGCTCCTGTCACACGCCATGAAAGGATATTCATTGAAAATATAAGTTCGTTTTTAACCTTCGACTTAAGAATGAAGTCAGAAATTCCTACAATTTCAAAGAATTCATTAATTTCATTTTCAGGAAGATTATGAAGATAGCTTAAATCTTTTTTTGGTCTTAAACTCACATTGTCAATTAAATACCAAACGGTTTTTTCATTAACAACAGGCGGAAGAATTTTATTTAGAATTCTCTTCTTTAATTCAGGAAAAAAAGCATTTTCCGATAAAATATTAGCTTCCGTTAAGGATAAATTGAACGGTCTGCCATCAAAAACACGAGAAATGTAATGTTTAAAATTTTCACTAGTTTCCGGATTTTCTTTGAAAAAATTCAAAACATCTGTGAAATCACTTTCTTTTGCAGCTTCTAAAAATTCAGCTAAAGGATCGAGTGAAGACGTTTCGTTCTTAAAAGAAAAATACTTTTTAAGAACAGATTGAAAAT
This sequence comes from Chryseobacterium sp. UBA6632, assembly GCA_002455915.1. Taxonomy (GTDB): domain Bacteria; phylum Bacteroidota; class Bacteroidia; order Flavobacteriales; family Weeksellaceae; genus Chryseobacterium. The sequence goes on along the minus strand of DKLU01000228.1, from coordinate 7,384 downwards.
GGATACCGGAATTAAAAAATTTCATTAATGCAAAGATACTATTTCAAACTCACATTCCTCATTTGTCTCATGATCCAATTGTGTTTCTTTCTTAAATAAGCCGAAGGATTTTTCGGGTCATATTTCTTTGGATTTGGCAAAACAGCCGCTATCCAAGCCGCTTCAGAAGTGGTTAAGTCTTTCGACGATTTATTAAAATAATATTGTGAAGCCGCTTCAATTCCAAAAACCCCCTGTCCCATTTCAATAGAATTCAGATATCTTTCCAGAATAATATCTTTACTCCAAACTTTTTCTATAATGAAGGTGTAAACAGCCTCCAAACCCTTTCTCAACCAGCTTCTGCCTTGCCACAGAAAAACATTTTTAGCGGTTTGCTGAGAAATTGTACTTCCTCCTCTCAATTTTTTACCTTTCTCATTATTTTTCATTGCTTTTTCAATCGCAGTATAATCGAAACCATCATGAATAAAGAATTTTTGATCTTCAGAAGCAATAACAGCCTTCTTTACATTATTTCCCATCTCATCGTACGAAATATAGTCTCTGTGAAGCTTCCCGTATTCGAAAAGTCCTCCGATCTGAGTAATGGTGATGGGCGGATTGAAAAATCGTCCCCATACGATGAATACTACGTTCAGAATAAGGATGACGAAGATGAACTGTTTAATTTTTTTCCACATAACATTTTATAAAAAGGAATAACAAAAATAATGAAAACCTCTGAGTTATTGCAATTCTTTCATGTAAGTCAGTTGATAATCTGGCAAAAGCTCAGGGTAAAAAATTTTAATATAATCTTTCAAAACTAAGTCTGATCGTACAACACCACTTTCAAAAAAATCATTTGCTTTATCCTTTTCTTTACCTGAAATTCCATAAATTTTTCCTTTATTGAAAACTTCTAATTTTTCATAAAAAGGATTAATATTCAGCATTTCTTTCTTTGAAATATGATTTCCTGCATTCACCCAAAATTGAACATTTCCAGCCTTTGCATATACCTCTTCGAAGCTCATCGTTACAGCTTTTTCATCTGAATTATCTTTTAAAATATAATTGGCATTGGCATCTGAAATATAATGAGCCACAGAAGTTTTTCCTCCGGGAAGATACCATACATCGCCATACATTTCATTAGCAAGTACCGTTGGCTTTACTGTAGATTTTAAAGCTAATTGTTTTAAATCAGTATAATTTTTCTCAATTTCTTTAAATTTTGCTTCAGCCTGCTGATCTTTTCCCAAAAGTTTTCCAAAGAGTTTAATATACGCTGTTTTTTCTAAAGGTTTTTGCTCTAAATATTCATCAAGAAATATTACCTGAATTCCGTTATTTTTAAGCAATTCATACGTGTTCTGAAAGCTCGCGATATAATTGGTAAAAATAGCATCAGGCTTTAGAGAAATAATCTTTTCAACATCATATTTCTGATCACTCCCTATATTCTGAATCTTTCCTTCTTTTACTAAACTCTGAATTTTATCTGAATAAATATATTCCGGACTAGAAACTCCTATAATCATATTTTCTGCATTTAATTCCTGAAAATATCCAGCCAGACTAGCATTTAGCAATATGATTTTTTTGAACGGAATTTGATCTGATTTAAAATTATAGGTATAATTCCCCGATTTCAACTGCAAAGATTTAATATCTTCTTTAAATTCCACCCGATTGGAGATTAAAACGGAATCCGAAGACGAAATTTTTAGTTCTCTTTTACAGGCGATTAGCGTGAAAAACGTGATTAACAGTAAAATTTTTGCTTTCATCTTTCAAAGAAAAGAAAAAAGTGCTATATTTGCAAACCTTTAAATAGTAAAGGATAAAAGGGCTCGTGGCGCAACTGAATAGCGCATCTGATTACGGCTCAGAAGGTTACAGGTTTGAATCCTGTCGAGCTCACTAAAAAGAGACAACTATTTGATAGTTGTCTCTTTTTTAATTCACCTTCCCGGACGAAACCGTAAAAATTCCAAAATCATCTATCAGCATATTTTCTTTTTGGATATTGTTAAAAGCAAATAGCATGTCGAGCTCTTTCTGTGAACGCCTTCTCATTATCCAGTCTTTATTCTGATGATTATTCAAAACATAAGCAATCATTTTCAATTGCGGATGCCAAGGCTGTCCCGTGTAAACTACAAATGAATTTTTCTCCGAAATTGCAGCAATTCCCTGAACGGCTTTACTCGCCATTTCATTGTCGCCAAAAAGTTCAAAAATCCCTGAAACGATGGTAATGTTCGGTTCAAAATTAAGTTTTTGATACGTTGAAGGATCAAAACAATCAAAATTGGTAAAACGAATTTGTTGATAACTTTTTTCTTTAATCACTTTTTCACCGATTTCGATATTTGATTGCACAAATTCGTTGATAACGATCTCAACTTCGGGATATTTTTCTTTAATATTAAATAAATAATTTCCCGTTCCTCCGGCAATATCAAGAATTTTAATCGCTCTTCCTACTTGTTTTAATTGCTGAATTTTTTCTTCTAAAAGCTGAATCAAATGTTGTTTTCTGATACGAATTCCTCGCCATCCAATCGCTTCTAGATAATTTTTATCCATCATTTTTCCGAAACCGAATTTTCCACTCGGCTGATTATGATACACATAATCCAAAGAAGCTCCGGAGTCAAAACCATATTTCAGACCAATTGCCATTCCGGTACTGATCTTTCCAATATTGTTTAATGAAAACTTTTGAAATTTGAAATTCAGGTTGTTCCCTACATTGTTCTGTAAATCCTGATATTCTTTTACCGAAAATTTGTCAGGCGAAAGTGAAGGCATTTTTTGAATTTTATAGAAACATTTTTCTGCAAAATCTACAATTTTATCGTAAACCATTTCTTTTCCGGTATCAAATAAAATTCCGTGGAAAAAATTTGGAAGAACTTCAAAATGTTTTAAATCTGTATCTAATTTCTCATGAAAAATTTTCTGATCTTTATTGAAAACCACATGATCTTTTTCTGCGGCTAAAATCAAAGTAGGCGTATCAATTGCTTCTGCATCTTCAACCAGCCTTTTTCCTGCTTTGGCAAGGTCAATCAGTAATTCTGCATCAATCGATCTTGATATCAACGGATCCGTATCGTACGCTTTTTGCTGTTCAGGATCGTGTGTCAGCATTTTTGATTTCACGTAACTTTTTATGATCAATCCTTTTTTTAGCTTAGTTCCCAAAGTAATCATTTCGTTAGCCAAAGGAACAATCAAATTAATTCTAAAAGCCGGTGCCAATAAAGCCATTCCGGCGATTTGAGGTGCAAAATCGTGAGCCCAAGCCGAAGCGACAACACCTCCAATACTGTTGGCAACGACAAAAATATCTGAAATTTTGATTTCGTATTTCGACTGTAAAAACTTAGCGAAAGCATCCAGATCACGAACATAATCCATAAAAATGGAGGACGTTTTTGCCTTGGTATGACCGTGACCACGAAGGTCAAACGCAAAAATATTAAATTTAGAAAATTGTGGTGATTGAGCTATATCATTCAATCTTTCAGAATGTTCATGACCGCGGTGGATCATGATGATATTTTTCTGTTGAGGCTGAAAATTCCATTCACGATAAAAAATTTCATTGCCGTCAAAACTTTTAAAAATTCCGCTGTTCATAAAGTTAAATTTTTTTCAAAAAACCCAATACATAAGAATGGATAATCGCATTTTTATTCTTGGTTTTCATGTTGGTTACTGCTTCTTCTAACGATAAAGATAGAATATTTTTCATTACCAAAATCCCAATCACAGAACTTCTCGTAAAGCCCATTGTGCAGTGAATCAAGATTTTTCCGTCTTTCGGAAGATTATGATAATTATTGGTGATTTCAGTTAATAATTTTCTTGTTTCGTCAATGTCAAAACTTCCGATATCTAAAAATGGAGCGGATCGATATTTTGTTTCTTCTTTTAATTGTTGAGTTTCTTCAATTTCGGCTGATAAATCGTAGACGAAAGTATTTTTATTAACATTAAAATCAATTAAATCTTGCTTATTTGGCTTTGATGAAATATAAATATTAGAAATAATCTCAATAGGCTTTTTATTCTTTCTTAAAAATCTCCAAAAGATACAGTAAATCAATAAATAAGGAGCATAAAATATCTTTTTTAAAATTGAAATATTTCCGTTTTTATCTTTTAGAAAATGAATATTATTCTTTTGATATTGATAACCGATCAAAGCTATTGAAAAAGTTATCCACAATTTTATCCACAGAGTTATCCACAAAAATGTAGAATCAAATTTTGCTACAAATTGATTGAATAATAAAGTTATGGTTAAGAAAATCCAGCTGAATAAAAAATAATAATTTGCTACCTGAAAATTTCGATATTGAAAGTCATTTTTACGATAGGGAAAAATAATAAAGCTTATGTGTGTAAGAATTCCTCCTGCCAAAACATCGATCAAATGGTGTTGATAAGTGGTGAGTGTAGAAATTCCTAAAAGAATTAACCAAATCATTAAAAATATTCTTTCTCTTTTTAAATTTCTGAAAACCGACCAAAAGATAAAAGCATACGCAATATGCAATGATGGAGTCTGATTAAAGGGCGAATCAAATATTTTTAAAAACTGAAATGGAATTCCTAAAACAGAACTGCTGATTTCAGGTTTATTTAATGAAAATTTTAAAGGAAATAAAAGAAAACAAATCCCTGCAATGACCGTCACAAAAAGCATTCTTTTCGTCAGAATAGCTAATTCTTCTTTGGTTTTACAAAAGAAAAATACCAAACAAAAAAATAATCCACTAGTCATATAAGGAATGATTGTCCATGGAATAAACGGAATATATTTTTCAAAATTAAAAACAAAAGAAGGAACATTTTCCAGCTTCGAAATATGCCACGCTGAATAATTGTAAACCATCATAAATACGACAGAACACAATAGTAGAGCATAAATTTTCTGCGATATTTTCAGTCGTTTTTCATCCATTTTGCTTTTCTGAACATGATGATATTTAATAATGAAGAAGGTAATAGGGCAAGTGATTTCATCATCCATTTCATCTTTGACGGGAAAATGATGAATTTTTTTCGTTCTTCAATCGCTTGAGAAATCATTTCTGTTGCGGACTTTACATCCATTAAAAACGGTTTTTTGCTTAAATCGTTATGGTTGAGATCTCTTAATTTCTGAGTATCAATATACCCCGGAGCAATCGTTGTTACAGAGATTCCAAACGGCTTCAAAGCTCTTCGGTAAGCATCTGCAATTTGAATCACAGAACGTTTTGTTTTCGTATATAAACTTGAATTTTCGTAATCCAAAATTCCTGAAACCGAAGCAATCACAGCAATTTTTCCTGACTTTTGATCTTTCATGAAATTTCGGGCTACCTCAAAACAGTTGACGGTTCCTAAAATATTTGTTCTCAACATTTCTTCAGCTTCTTCGTAAAAAATATTTCTGGCAACGTCTTCTGAATAACTTCCGGCGCAATTAATAAATAAATCTAAATTTTCATTGTTTGGAAGAAAATTTTTCACTGCCGAAACTAACGCATCCATATCACAAACGTCTGCTTCAAAAGTTTTTAAATTTTGATAATTATTCTGAGGGATTTTTGTTAAATCACGTCCGCAAACTCCCACCTGAAAATCTTTTTCAAGATAATGTTGAGCCAAAGAGTAGCCAATTCCCGAAGTTCCGCCTGCGATAAAAACGTTCATGAGTTTGTTGTGATTTTGTATTTCATGTAAAATTAGATTTTATTTGAAATGTAATTGTAAAATTTTTGACGCAAAGTTTTATTTGATGGGATTCATGATTTGAGTGAGCAAGAAGAATCAACAAGTTGATTTTATGAAGCGTTATTTCAAGCTTCGCGAAGTAAATTTTATTTGCTTTTGCTTACTAAAATAGAACGTTTGAAATAAAAATCTTTGCGTTTAATTATTAATGATGATTATTTTCTAAAACTTTTGATCGTCTGATCAAAACCATACTGCCATTGCTTTTCCATGTCTTTTTTAAATTGTGGATAACTTTTTGGCAATGAAAAATCAATTTGAAATTTTTGCCAATTGATGCTTTTCTTTAAATAATGTCCTTCCAAATCTTGTTTTATATTAACGGTATCAATCTGAAAATCAGGAGAAAATTTTTCAACTTTCTGTAATCTTTCATTTCCACTGTATCCTAAAACTGCACGGACGAATGCTTCTTCCGTTTTATTGTAAGGTTGTTTTTTTTCAATAATAACTTCATTGGCAAGATGTTTTGCCAATTCAATTGGGATAAGATCGATGGCTCCTCCCGCAAAATATTTTCCTTGAATAAAAGCTGGTTCAACGTAAAACATATCAGAAATTGAAATTCTTGTACTTTCCAGCATTGAAAATTGGGTTTCTATTTTGGGGATATTTTCAACGGCACTGTTTTTTAAATTTTCAGAATTAATGATAATTTCATTAGGAATAATTTTCTTTGCTGTTTCGGAATCGGTGAAAATTGTTTTCTGGTATAATTTTCTGTTGTTTCGTTTTTGATTGATTTCTTTTGGGTCAAATAGAATTTCCGAACCGATAATTAAAGTAGAGATTCCCTGAGAAAATTTTACGTTTTTTAGTGAAGGAAAATCTTCGGATAAATCCTGATTCATTTCTACCAAATATCTGTTAAATACATCTTCAATATAGGGTGCATTATTTTTGTTGAGTATTTTTTTTAATGTAAAAAGCCCTATTTTATTGAGTTTTCTATGCTTCGTTAAGGTTGTTTTTGAAACAAACAGATAATATTCTTCTGACTGTAAATATTGTTTTCTTAAAACATTATCTGAAAAAGCATTGACGACGGTTGCAGCAAATGCTCCGCCGCAGGAAGCGATCAGAACATCGGGTTTCATTCCGAGTTCTTCAAGAGCAGAAAACATTCCGAGGTAGATCATTAATCTTGTTCCGCCTCCTGAAAATAATATTGCTTTTTCGAATTTTTGATTCATTTTGTTTTTTATTTTAACGCAAAGTTCGCA
>DKLU01000228.1:0-235 GCA_002455915.1 Chryseobacterium sp. UBA6632 | reverse complement strand
TTAACGCAAAGTTCGCAAAGGTTTTTTTAAAATTTAATTGAGAATATTTTTCGCTAGCAAAAGCGTTTCACTCAGAAAAGTTTATTATTGCTTTTTAAATTTTGATTAAAAGAGATAAAGTCCAGAAAAATAGGGTAGCATTAAAAATTAAGCTGTCCATTCTGTCTAATAATCCGCCATGTCCGGGAAGAAGTTTTCCGGTGTCTTTGATGCCGGCTTTTCGTTTTAAATAAGA
>DKLU01000016.1 GCA_002455915.1 Chryseobacterium sp. UBA6632 | reverse complement strand
GTGCTCCCGCAACAGAATTCAGTGGATATTCGGATGGTGTGTACGTAAGCAAAGATCCTTTGGAAGGTTTTGAATATCAGCAGCACAATCCGTTTTCTTATAAGCCGGGAGGTTTTGCAAGAGGGGCTGGACATGGAGCAACTTTCGAAGATAATTATAAAAACTGGTGGCACGTTTCGACCATATTTATTTCCACAAAAAATAATTTTGAAAGACGACTGGGAATCTGGCCTGCCGGATTCGATAAGGATGATGTGATGTATTGTAATACGGCGTATGGCGATTATCCGACTTATCTTCCGCAATATGCGCAGGGAAAAGATTTCACAAAAGGATTGTTCTCCGGTTGGATGTTGCTGAATTATAATAAACCGGTTCAGGTTTCGTCAACATTGGGAGGTTATCAACCCAATTTGGCGGTAGATGAAGACATTAAAACGTATTGGAGTGCTAAAACAGGGAATTCTGGTGAGTGGTTTCAGACAGATTTAGGCGAAGTTTCAACCATCAATGCCATCCAAATCAATTATGCGGATCAGGATGTAGAATTTATGGGAAAAACTTTAGGCAAAATGCATCAGTATAAAATCTATGGTTCCAACGATGGTAAAAAATGGAACGTAATTGTGGATAAAAGTAAAAATACAAAAGACGTTCCTCACGATTATGTAGAATTGGAAAAACCTGCAAAAGCAAGATTCCTGAAAATGGAAAATCTGAAAATGCCGACAGGAAAATTTGCGCTGAGCGGTTTCAGAGTATTCGGAAAAGGAGCGGGAAATGTTCCTGCAAAAGTTCAGAATTTCGTTCCGCTGAGAGCTGATGCTAAAAAATATGGAGAAAGAAGAAGTATTTGGATGAAATGGCAACAGAATTCGGATGCCGATGGATATGTGATCTATTGGGGAAAATCTCCGGATAAATTGTATGGAAGTATTATGGTCTATGGTAAAAATGAATATTATTTCACCGGAGCCGACAGAACGGATCCTTATTATTTCCAGATTGAAGCTTTCAATGCCAACGGAATTTCAGAAAGAACGGAGATTTCTAAAGCGGAGTAATTTTTAAGTTAAAGGTGAAAAGTAAAAAGAGCCAAATAAATGCAGGTAAAGAATATGATTGAGAGTTTAAGATAATCTTGCTAGACTAAACTTCCCGCCTCAAGCCTCCCTCTTCCTGCCATTTAAGTTTATTTAAAATAATTGATAAAATTTAACGAAATTTACCTCACCGAATAAATAACTGAACAGCCATGCAAAAACTTAAATTTATAACCCTATCTCTGGTCTTGCTGCTTTCTTTAAGTTGTAAGAATAATAACGAGGCAGACGATTATCAGAATAATCTTGATAATTCAATTAAAAATATCCATACCAATCTTCAGAAAGAATTAAATACCGATATTCCTTCGCTGAGTGTGTATGTGGTTTCGCCAAAAGGTACTTTTTTCAGTTCCGTAATGGGTTCCAACGGATCTGCGGTGAATAAAAAAACGTATTTCCGATTTGCGAGCAATACCAAAAATTTCACATCAACTGCTATTTTAAATATGATGGAGGACGGTTGGCTGAATCTTGATGATAAAATAACTGCCAATATTCCGGGAACGAGTGTTCCTTACCTTCCAACAGGCGCAGATTGGGAAATCAAATATAAAAATGATATTACAATTCGCCAGCTATTGCAGCATAATGCAGGGATTTATGATCTCACCAACGATACTTCGCAATACAGTGTAGGAGGAAAAACATATGCAGACAATAAATTGGAAACTTCGCCTAATTTCCAGTTTTCAGCGGCAGATTATGTGAAAGTGTTGGCGAATAATAATCTTTCTTACGGTCCACCAAATACGGTTTATCATTATTCAAATACGGGATTTACAATTTTAAGCGAGATCATTGCTAGAATTTATACTCAGAAATCAGGTACTGCAAAAACTTACGGCAATTATATGTATGATAGAATTGTAGGTCCATCTTCCAAAGTTCCTTTGGATATTAAATTTCCTGAACTGGGAACTGAGCAGCAATTGCCAGTGTCGTATATTAACGGTTTTATAAAATACACCGACCACTCTGAAATTACAGATAAGAAAAATGCCAGCGCACACATTGGAGAAGGAAATGGAGTAGGTTCTATGGAAATGCTTTCTCAATATATCAGAAGTGTAATGAAAGGTGAAAATGTGCTGACTTCAGCAAGTGCTCAGCTGATGAGAACAAGCAAAGGCCCTGCAACCACAAATAACTACGGCTTGGGATGTGGCTATTTCCCTGGAATTGGCTATGGTCACAATGGTGCCACCGAAGGCTATCTTTCGTTAATGACTTATGATCCTGATACAGATGTTTCCATCATTGTTTTGCTTCCGTTCTGGGATTTGCGAAGCGATGCCAATTTTGAGAAATGTATTATGACTTTAAATACAACAGGTCTGGAAGCCAAGAAAGCTTTAGGATATTAAAAATCAGGCTCATTGAGAAATCAGTGAGCTTTTTTATTATTTAAATTTTTAATGAAATCAGAAATTTTTTGAATTAAAAACTGATCGTTTGGTTCTCTCATCCAGCCCATATGGTCACCGTTAAATTCATAAGACTGATGATTGACTTTATATTGATTGAGAGTTGAATCTAGTATTTTCATCTGTGAAATAGGAACCACATGATCCTGAGTTCCATAAAAAGACAGAGTGGGAGATGAGGTTTCGTTGATCCAATACACCGGACTTACAAATTTTTCTTTAGGAAGGTTGTTATGAATTATTTTGGGGTCGATCAGATGGTTTTCCACAAACGAATAGTCGGTGTATGTTTTAAAACTCTTATCTGAAAGATCAGCGGGACCTACAATGTTCACCACCGCTTTTATTGTTTTATTTTTATTAAATTGATAAGCGTACAACATCGATAAATGCCCGCCCGCGCTGTTTCCCAATAAAATAAACTGTGGTTTGTACTTCAGTTCTTTTTCTAAAAACTCCATCGCATTATGAAGGTCTTCTGTCTGATTTGGAATGGCAAAACGATCTTTAGAAGCCAATCGGTATTCGATATTAGCAAAAACACTGTTGGGAAATTTTTCCATCAGATTTCTTGTGAAAAAAGTAAGGTCTGATTTGCTTCCTGCCCGCCATCCGCCACCATGGATAATAATAAAAACCTCCCGATTTTGCTTTACATTTTTAGGAATATATAAGTCTAATTTTTCTTCCGTATGTTGACCATAAGAAATATCATTTTGAAAATCGAATGAGATATTATTTTTCAAGTTCAACGTTTTTTCTTTACAACCTGAAAGAAAAAGAATCAAAAACAGAAAAAGAAGAGGTAGTTTTTTCATAGATAATAAAGATAAAAAACTCACCGATACATCGATGAGTTTGTACAAAAATAATTAAATATGAAGAAGGAGATGTTATCTCGTTCTGTTTTTTATAGCATCTGAAGCACCTTCGATGTCTCTTACTTTTTTCACTTTTTGGTTTCCGAAATTGTAAGTAAGACTCACGGTTACACTTCTTCTGTACATGTCATTTTTTACATAATTGTAATTTCCGTTGGCTTGATAATCTTCAATTTCCACAACATTGGTTCTTAGTACGTCGTTTACATTCACAGCAAACGTCCAGTCGTTCCAGTTTTTCTTGATGCTTAGGTCTAAACTCATTAGGTTTTTCAACATCCCAAGCTCGATTTGCTGCTTATCAACATAGAAAAAATTAGCACCTAAAAACCAAGTTTTCTTTTTATCAAGACGTAAAGTATTGTTACTTGTAATCACTAAACTTGTAGATTTTACTTTGTTGGTATATACCAATTCTTTTCCGTCAATATCTACAAAAGTATCTCCAGTTGTTGGGTCTACAGCCAATGTTCCGTTGTTGATGTTATGCTGAAATCCTGCATTGAAATTCAATGTTAAATATTGCTTGAAGAAAGTTCTTTGAACTCCAACCATTGCAGACATTTCCTGTTTATCTCCAAAATTGGTTCTGATGTAACGAAGCATATTCTGCTCGCTTACTGTTCCGTCTAAAGATTTCACATATCCCTGCAAAGGAACCTGGGTGATTTGATCTTTTACATAAGAGTGATTCAAAATAAGGAAATAAGAATTTTTATACATATATGTCAATTCCTGATTGTAAGTAGAAGAAGCCTTTACGAACGGATTGTTCTGCGTATAATTGTATTCAGAAATATAGTTTCTTACCGGATTTAGTTCCCAGAAACTTGGTCTTCTCATTCTGCTTGAAAATGAGTAAGAAATATTATTCTTATCATTAATTGCATAATTTAAGCTTAAATAAGGAAGCAGATTATTGTAGTTTCTTTCAATTCTGCTATATTCCGGAGAAGCATTGTCAGAAGTTCCTAAGCTGTTGGTAATCTCATATCTTGCCCCTACTTTTCCTGAAAATTTATCTGAAAATTTCTTTTCAAGCGTTAAATAAGCTCCATAAATATTCTCGTCATAGATAAAGTGGTTAGGACTTGCTGAATATATCGCAGTAGGAAGAGGTTTTTGATCTTCATCTGTGAATACGGTAGTAAAGTTTTTGGTATCGTTATCTGTTTTTGTTTTGTTATAATTTCCTCCGATAGAAACTGTGAAGTCATTTTTAAATTTCTGAATATAATCTACCGTTCCCGAAAAATTATTGATTACCTGAGGAATATTTTGAATAATCTGTTTCCCAATGGTTGAGTAATCATTAAAATCACCTGGAACCAACGTTCTGTTATCAGAATACTGGAATCTTCTGTAATTTAAATACGCTGCATTGGCATTCAATTTACTTCCCAAAGAATCAAGCTTAATTTCATAATTCAAATTCACCGAGTTGTTATAATTTCTCGCATCTTCTTTGTTGCTCGTTCTGGTGTAAGTTGTCTTTTTCAGGCTTCCGTCTGTATTATATTCTGTTAATGTATTGAAAAGATTAATGGTTGAATTATAGCTTTTATTGGCCCAAGAGTTCCAAGATAAAACTAAATTACTTTTGTCATTTAATTGATAATCAATATTTAAATAACCTCCAATGTTTTTATTTGGATCGTCGATATCTCCCACAGATTCATTTTTCACAAAATCAGTTCCGTTTCTTAAAACATAACTCTGTGGCTGAATATTTTCGCCGCCGCTCAAATTAGCACTGATTCCCAGTTTATTTTTTCTGTAATTTACAGAGAAGCTTGCATTGCTTGCGTTGTATTTATTCTGAGTATTAGACATTCTCATGTTTCCGCTGGTTCCGTCGCTCATTTTTTTCTTCAGAATAATGTTGATGATTCCGTCTGAAGATTCTACCTGAAATTCACTTCCCGGAACCGTAATCACTTCAATTTTCTGAATATTTTCTGCCGGAGTGTTTTTCAAAAACTGCGTTAAAGATTCCGAATCCATATTCGTTTTTCTACCATTGATGTAGATCAGAGCATTATTTTTTCCTGCAATTTTCAACGTTTTATCGTCAGTTGTCGAAAGTAGGGGAGTTTGCTTTAAAATATCAAAAGTGGTATTCCCTTTTGTAACGGGCGAAGCAGCAACATCATACACAAAACGGTCGCTTTGTTTTTTGAAAACCTGCTTGGTTAAGGTTACACCTTCTATGCTTTGAGTTTTTACTGAATCAGATTTTTTTTGTTGTGCAAAAGTGAATCCGCTGAAGAAAAGGGCTGCTATAAGAATTTGAGTTTTCATGACTTTAGTATTTAGAGTGGACTTTTTTATTTAATAGCTTGTATTTGTTATTATTTAACATTGCAAAGATATATAATATAATTAGTATTATGCAATACAAAGTACTTAAAATGTTTTTAAATTTATTTTAATCAATTGATTATCAGTGATTAAAATTTCAATTAATTTTTTATGTATTTTGATTTTCTACAATAATAAGACAACTGTAATTCAAAATATGTTACATCAAATATTTAAATTTAATGTCAGTTGAAATTTGAAAAAGGTAATTTATCTGAAATTTAAGGTAAAAAAAAGAACCTTGAAAAAGGTTCTTATATTTTATTCTCTGTCGAAACGAGCAAGTTTTTTATCAATCCAGATTGTTGCAAAAGGGAAAAATGCGGCGATGAGTGCAAAAACACTGTCTTCATCGTCCCACACATAAATTTTTCTGATGGAAGGAAGAAACAAAAGATATAGTGTGAAAAAAAATCCATGAATACTTCCGATAGTACTGATGTAAACGATGGGTAAAACACCTTCGGGATCAATACGAATCCACGTCATCGCAGTAAAAAGAAAAAACCAGGAAATCGCCTCTGCCAAACAGATTTGCTTAAACCATTTGATGATTTTTTCCTGAGAATATTTTGAGAAAAATTTGTAGATGAAATTCATAATTGTCAAGTTGTCATTTTCAAGCTTATAGTACAAAAAGAGTGGTAAAAACTTCCATCATCCATCTTCCAACTTTAAGCCTAAAATTAGACACAAATTTACTTATAAAAACTACTTCCGTCCAAATATTCAAAGACTTCCGGCGGCAACATTGGGCGCACATTCTTACTGTCTTTTATCATGTTTCGGATCTCAGTTGCAGAAAGCTCAATGATAGGTGCCTTTATCAGAGAAATATTTTCATGCTGAAGATATTCCGACTCTTTTTTCTCACCTTCAAAAACTCGCGGATAAACAATAATGTGATGATTTTTAATCAAAAGATCAGCATTTTTCCATTTATGAAGGCTGCTAAGGTTATCTTCGCCCATAATTAAACTAAACGAATAATCAGGGTGTTTTTCATGAAGATACGTCAATGTATCAATCGTATAACTTGGCTTAGGCAAAGAAAATTCTACATTAGAAGCGCGCATTCCCGGATAGTTTTTCACGGCAAGTTCTACCATATCCAATCGGTTGTGATCGTTCAGCAATGATTTTTTATCTTTAAAAGGATTCTGCGGACTTACCACAAACCATAATTCATCCATATCCGAATTTTCAAGAATATAATTCGCCAAAATAAGATGTCCGATATGAATTGGGTTAAAAGAACCGAAGAAGAGACCTATTTTTTTCATGTTGAGGTAGCAGATTGTAGGGGCAAGGTTGCAGTTTTACTCACTAAACTTCACATCCTTAATATTCAGATAATGTGTCACATTTCCTTTCCAATGATTTTCCTCTAAAGTAAAGGCTAAATCAAAGTTTTTATTTTTAAAATCTTCGGAAAACTGACCGAGTTTAAAGCCGACACATTCAATATTTCGTCCGGTAGATTCCTGCTTGATGTAGAATTTAAGATGATTATTATCTTTCCCCATCGTTTTTACATAGCCCGCCAATTTTTGATTTTTCAATACAAAAATAGGCTTCATATTATGCGGCCCGAAGGGTGCTAATTTTCTGTGAAAGTTGATAAACTCACGATTAATTTCTTCAATTTCAATCTCAGAATCTATCGTTATGGAAGGTTCTTTTTGATGTTCTTTGATTTTTTCAGAAACTACTCTTTCAAATTTTTCCTTGAAAGCTGCAAAGATCGG
>DKLU01000012.1 GCA_002455915.1 Chryseobacterium sp. UBA6632 | reverse complement strand
ATCGTTCATGCAAAAGGAAGTGGTGCTTATGGAAAATTCACGGTTACACATGATATTACAAAATATACAAAGGCAAAACTGTTTTCACAGATAGGAAATTCTTGTAAAATGTTTGCCCGTTTTTCAACCGTTGGAGGTGAAAAAGGAAGTGCAGATACCGCAAGAGATCCAAGAGGTTTTGCATTAAAATTTTATACGGAAGACGGAAATTGGGATCTTGTAGGAAACAATACACCTGTTTTCTTCATTAAAGATGCTAAAAAGTTTCCGGATTTTATTCACACTCAAAAAAGAGTTCCGAAAACGAATCTGAAAAGTGCAACAATGATGTGGGATTTTTGGAGCTTAAATCCTGAATCGCTTCATCAAGTCTTAATTTTAATGTCCGACAGAGGAACTCCGCATGGCTATAGACACATGCACGGATTTGGTTCTCATACTTTCTCGATGATCAATGCTCAAAATGAAAGAGTTTGGGTGAAATTTCACTTTAAAACAAAACAAGGCGTAAAAAATTTCAACAATGATGATGCGGTAAAAATGGCAGGAGAAAATCCTGATTTTGCCCAGGAAGATCTGTGTAATGCGATTGAAAATGGTGATTTCCCGAAATGGACCATGTACATCCAAGTAATGACAGAAGAGCAGGCAAGAGATTTCCGATGGAATCCTTTTGATATCACGAAAGTTTGGTTCCACGATGATTTCCCGTTGATTGAAGTAGGAGAAATGGAACTGAATGAAGTTCCGGTAAATTATTTTGCACACGTAGAGCAATCTACTTTTTCACCAAGCAATTTGATCAACGGAATCAGCTTTTCACCAGACAAAATGCTTCAGGGAAGGTTATTTTCTTATCCCGATGCTCACCGATACAGAGTAGGGGTAAATGCGCATCATTTGGAAGTTAACAGATGTCCGTTTGAAGTTAATAACTATCAAAGAGATGGTTTTATGGCAGATTCCAGCCAATATCAGGATAAGCCGAATTATCATCCAAACAGTTTTGATGATATTAAAGCAGATTCTTCGTACAAAAACTTTGAATATGAGTTAGATAGTGCCCACGTTGCAAGTTATAATCGCAATGAAAATGATGATGATCATTACACTCAGCCGGGATTGTTATATTCAAAAGCAATGAATGCGGAAGAGAGAGAAAATTTGATCAAGAATATCATCGGAAGTATGAAAGGAATCGATGGACCGAAGAAAGGTGAGATCATAAATCGTCAATTATGCCACTTTTTCAGGGCTAATATTGAGCTTGGCATGAAAGTAGCTTCTCAACTGAATGTGAATATTGATGCCAATATGATGAACCATTCAAAATAAGTATATTTGATAATATTTATGATATAAAGGAAAAAAAAATAATATTTTTCCTTTTTTTTTGTAAAAAATTTATAATTTGCAGAAGATAATATTTTAAAGTGGAAAATGAGTTACGAAAATATATTATTAAATAGAGAAGATAAAATATCTATTATTACGATAAACAGACCTGAAAGCCTGAATGCACTCAATGCACAGACTATCAAGGAGCTGAGCACTGCCATTGACGAACTGAATAATGACACAACTTGCCGAGCAGTTATTATTACAGGAAGTGGCGAAAAATCTTTCGTTGCAGGTGCTGATATTAAAGAATTTACAGATTTGGGACAGAAAGAGGCAGAAGAACTTGCCAGAAACGGTCACAATTCACTTTTTAATAAAATTGAAAATATGAATAAGCCTGTCATTGCAGCCGTAAACGGTTTCGCTTTGGGAGGTGGTTTAGAGCTTGCTATGGCATGCCACATCAGATATGCATCGGAAAATGCCAAGTTGGGATTACCGGAAGTTACTTTGGGGTTAATCCCTGGGTACGGAGGAACTCAAAGGCTGCCAAAGCTTGTAGGAAAAGGTATTGCCAACGAAATGATCTTCTCTGCCAAAATGATTACTGCGCAAAAAGCAAAGGAAATCGGCTTGGTGAATGAAGTATACTCTATTGAAGAACTTTTAACCAAAACAAAAGAATTAGCATCTTTAATTGCTAGAAACTCACCT
Organism: Chryseobacterium sp. UBA6632; assembly: GCA_002455915.1. GTDB lineage: Bacteria > Bacteroidota > Bacteroidia > Flavobacteriales > Weeksellaceae > Chryseobacterium. The sequence goes on along the minus strand of DKLU01000012.1, from coordinate 6,851 downwards.
ATGGCGATTGCGAAAGCAATACATGCCCTAAATTTATCTGACACGGAAAAAGGCTTCGACGCTGAGATTAAAGCTTTCGGAGAAGTTTTTGAACTAGACGATAAAAAAGAAGGAGTAACCGCTTTCATTGAAAAAAGAAAGCCAAACTTCTAAAAACTTCCACCCTTAATACAAATTATTTCGAAACAAAACAATGCCGCGGTATGAATAAGTTTGACAAAGCTTATCTAAAAATGGCTCAGGAATGGGCACAACTATCCTACTGTAAAAGAAAACAGGTAGGAGCTCTTATCGTAAAAGATAGGATGATTATTTCAGATGGTTACAACGGGACTCCTTCGGGATTCGAAAACTGTTGCGAAAATGAAGAAGGCAAAACACACTGGTATGTACTTCATGCAGAAGCCAATGCAATATTGAAATTGGCAGCTTCTACACAATCTGCAAAAGGTGCTACGTTGTATTTAACGTTATCTCCGTGCAAAGAATGCAGTAAACTGATTCTTCAGGCAGGAATTACCAGACTAGTGTATATTAATGAATATTCAGACGATGACGGAATATCGTTCCTTAGAAACCACAACATTGAAATAGAACAAATATCAGACTGTGAACTAAAAAAATAACACAACATGACTTGGGATGAAAAGATTAAGGATTTTGAAATTTTTCTACGATTCGAAAGAAATTTTTCAGAAAACACACTCGACGCCTACGTACGAGACATCAAAAAATTAAAAGAATACGCTGTTGAAGACCTTGAAAATATAGGTCCGGACTCTATTGATTATGAAAATCTGCAGGAGTACATCTTCAACCTTTCTAAACAGAAATTCAGCGAAAGATCACAAGCGAGGTGGATCTCTTCCATAAAGGCTTTCTTTAAGTTTCTACTTGAAGATGAGTATCGTGAAGACAATCCGGCAGCTTTGCTTGAAGGTCCAAAATTGGGATTATACCTTCCGGATACACTTAGTTTGCCAGATATCAACAAAATTATCGGCGCAATCGAAGTAGATTCAGATTTGGGTAAAAGAAACCAATGCATCGTTGAAGTACTTTACGGTTGTGGACTTCGTGTTTCGGAACTTATCGATTTAAAAATTTCAAACATTAATTTCAACGAAAACTACATCAAAGTAAACGGAAAAGGTAATAAAACCAGATTCGTTCCTTTGGCAGATTACACCGCGGAATTGCTGAGAACTTATATCGATGAAGTACGTACCAGAAACAAGATCAACAAAAAGTACGAAGATACTTTATTCCTGAACAGCAGAGGTACATCTATGTCGCGAGTAATCGTATTCTTAATTATAAAAGAATTGACTGACAAAGCGGGAGTAAGCAAAAAAATATCTCCACATACATTCAGACATTCTTTTGCTACGCATCTTCTGCAAAATGGGGCAGATCTTCGTTATATTCAGGAAATGCTTGGTCATTCCAGCATTACCACGACGGAAATCTATACGCATCTTAAAACAGAAGAACTTCGCGATGTGATATTGAGTTATCACCCGAGAAACATTAATATTGCTTAATGAAAATATTGAAATATTGCCCAAGTTGCGGCGAAGAAAACCTACATTGGGATGGCGAAAAAAAATGGAGCTGCCCGAATTGTAATTTCAGCCTTTATAACAACGTGGCAGGTGCTGTAGCGGTTGTCATAAGATGTGGTGACGAAATTTATCTTACCAGAAGAAATCGCGATCCTAAAAAGGGAAAACTAGATCTTGCCGGAGGTTTTGTAGACCCAAAAGAAAGTGCTGAAGAAACGTGTAAACGTGAGCTTTTTGAAGAATTACAATTGGATATCGATATTTCAAATTTAAAGTATTTAACAAGCCTTCCAAACATTTATCAATACAAAGAAATCGATTACAATACGATTGATTTGTTTTATGAATACAATGTTTCAGAGAAGTTTGAGGTCAATCTTGAGCTTTCGGAAATTTCCGAAGCGATCTGGATTCCTTTAAAAGAATTAGATCTTGAGGATCTTGCTTTTGATTCTCAGAAAACGTTTTTTGGAATGTATTTGAAGAATATTTAAATCTACTAAAAATATAACTCTCGCAGATTTTGCGGATCAACAAGATATTATAATCTTTGTTTTTCTGTAAAATCTGCGAGAGTTTTTTATTTAAATCTTAATAATTTAATACGTCTTGGAAGTCAGCATTTGCTCAAAATACTTGCTAAGCAATGTTCTTTCTGCTTCCGTTAAGTTAGCTTCTTTATGATAGACAATATAGCCCGGCATCGGCATTGTTTTATGGTGAAGTGCCTCCATGGCATTACCCAGCATATTTTCCTTTAATTCTTTATTATAAGTGCCCCAAATTGAAAAATTCAAACGTGCTCTTCCATCATTCACATGACTTTTAACAGACCATGAAATAGGCGCGATATAGGCATATTTAGGGTAAACCGTTTCGTTGGAATGGCAATCGTAACAGGCAGATTTCAATAATCCTGCAATTTTGGGCGGCGTATTTTTAATTTCAACAAAATTTACCTTATGATCGATCGGTTGATTCGTTCTGTCAATAGGAATAAACTGAATCAACGCAAATGCAACCAACGTCCAAAATACAATCTTCTTTGCCGTCTTCATCTCAGATTACTTATATTATTTTACAGGCGTTACCACTGCCGTATTCGATTTAAGTGATGTCGCGTTAGAATCTTTTAAAACCGGTTTACTTTCTGGTTCTTCATCATTTTTTGTATCCGCAGGAGTTGGAGGAGCCGGAGTTGGAGCTACCGTTCCTTTAGGATTATCCAAAGTTCGCGTATCTTTCAAATCCCAGGTTTCTACAGAGTCCCAAAGCTGCTTTACAATGGCTGTTTTATAATACACAAAAGAGTCTTCCGCAAATATATCATGCTCAAAATCAGCTTCGTCCCAGTATTTATTTCCGTTGTTATCAACTAAAATTCTTACGACATATTCCGCAGGTTTCAGAATATCAAATTTCACCTCGTCTGCATTTACATATTTTTGATACAGTACTTTTTCCGAAGAATCTAATAACTGAATCCAATAGCTTGCATCAGGTCTGTTTTGAAGTTTGAAGGTTAAGCTTCCGTAATTTTCCACTTTATCGGCTTCAAAATCGAAACGATAAGGATCTGCGGTTCTGTCATAAAACGAAGAAACTGTTTTACTTGGAACCGTTAACTGATATTTTTTCCCCACTTCAAAATCTGATTGAATTAATACCTGATAAGGGTTTGTTTCTGAAATTTTAGCCGTGAAAGTGTGAGTCATTAAACTGTCACTCTTCAACGTCCATTTTTCAGGTTCAATTTTATTGATAATATAGTTTGAAGTGATTTTAAAATTTGTTTTCGGAGGAAGAAGATTTCCATCGTTGTTAGACAACGTCATTTTGTTTTTAGCATTGTATTTATAGAAAACAGAAACTGTATCCTGCTTTTTATCAACATCATAGCTAAATTTCAAATTTTCCGTAGTCTCCTGCCCTACTTTATCTTTAACTGCATCAAACCAAATCTTTATCGAATCTGATTTTGGTGTATGCGTTACTTTATAATCCTGAATTTTATCATTTAAGGAAAGAACTTTCACATCATTCGGATGACCTTCAAAAGTCATGAGAATTCCGCCCGGAACTTCTTTCATTTCACCATATTTCAAAGGCTTTTTCGAAGGATAAACTTTCAATTTCAATCCTGAAACCGATTTATCTGTAATCTCAATAGGATCTTTCTGGAAACCTACTTTTTCTTTCCCCGGATCATACACCGAATTGCTGTTTTCATCTTCAAAGGCAATAATTTTGTATTTTCCCGGGGACAAATAATTCAGTTCATAATAACCATCCGTATCAACTTTAGTGATATAATATGGTTTTTGCTTATAATTGATGGTATCTTTTACCTGATACAAACCTACCACCAGTTTATTTTCAGTCGTGGCGGTCTGTTTTTTTGTGTTTAAAGCATCCTTAACTTCACCACTGATGTACAAATCATCCAACTTATCTCCCGTAGAAAATGCAAAGTTGAAATAAGGCAACACATTCGCTTCATTATTATCTGAAATCGAATTTCCAAAATTGAAGTTATACGTTGTATTTGCCTGCAATGTATCTTCCCACTGAATCAGAACGTATTTATTTGCAATTCCTGAAGGTAAAATACGTTTGATTTTCTGAATCGGAGGTGAAATAATTAAGTTTTTATTGATGTCTTTAAGTGTCACATATTCGTCAAAATCCAGACGAAGCTCACGAATATTTCGTGAAACATTAATTCTGGTGGTGTCGATATTTGAACTTAAAAATTTCGGAGCAATAGAATCTTTAGGCCCACCGACAGGCGAACCCACTCTTGCACAAGACTGCACAAGAAAAGCCAATATGATAAATAAAAGAAATCTCTTCATGAATATGTTTAAGCAAAAATAAACATTATTCTCCATAAACTTCATGTTGGCTGCTCAAAGTATCTTTATTATCGTTCATTACGCTGTGAAGCTTATCTTTCTGCACCGGAAAATCTTCAAACAATCCTGACAAAGCAAGCGCCGTATACACTCTGTTGGAATATTTGTTTCCGATGGCAACGATGGTCACTTTCGACTTTAGCAAATGGGCAAACACAGAATTTGTCCCGTGCCACCAACCATTGTGGTAAGTCAGTTTTTCACCATTATCAAAAATTTTCATTCTGAAACCTAAACCGTAATTATTCATTCCAGCTTTTTCGTTGCTGTAAGGTTCAAAAACCATTTGCATCAATTCAGGTTTTAAGAAATCTTTCGAGAACATGGCTTTAGAAAAATTAAACAAATCTCTCGGCGTTGTATATACATTTTTATCACCGTAGATTAAATCAAGTCTATCCAAAGGATATAATTTTCCTCTTCCATAATAGAAAGACTGAGAAGCCGTTGGAATATCTTTTTCCTGAAAAATATAAGAATGATTCATTTTCAGCGGTTCGAAAACCATCTCTTTCATCGCCTGAGGAAAAGGCATTTTGGTTACTTTTTCGACCAATAAAGCCAATAACGCAAAATTAGTATTACAATACATGAATCCTGTGTTGGTTTCTCTTGCCAATTCAGGCTTATATTTTATGATCATGTTTAAAACGTCCTCATTCGTGATAAACGGCTTTGAAAGTTCTGCCGGAGCGGGTTTAATATTCGTAATAAAATGCTCGTATTTCGGAAGACCGCTTCTTTGCGACAACAAACTCTGAACCGTTACATTAGGATAAGGAAATCCTGGAAAGAATTGCGTTAAATGATCGCTAAGTTTTATTTTTCCGGCTTCGATCAATTTCATCATTGCCATTGCCGTCATTGTTTTCGAAACTGAAGCGACATGTAAAGGCGTATTTTTATCAATCGGCATTTGGTTTCCTTCTCTTCCGAATCCTCTGTAATTTTCATACAGTATATCGTCACCTTTTGCCACCAAAATTCCGCCGCTCAAGTCGCTTCCTTCCCATACTTTTTTGTAATACTGATCGATATATCGAACCATGGAAGCTTTATCCGAAAGCACATCATCTTGTTTTGTAAAAACCTTATCCAAATCTACATTTCCGTAATTAGGAAGTGAAGTCTTATTTTCAGTGATATTTTCTTTAGTTTCCGATTTATTTTTGCAGGAAAAAATGACAAAAAAAGCAGATAAAGCAAGTACAAAATTACGCATCCTCATGAATTTCAAAATGAGCGGCAATTTAATAAAACTCAAAATAAATATTTAGTATTGAATGTATATTATGAATTATTTAACATAAAATAAAGAAAACGATAAAAAACAAAATATAGATTGCTTTAATTACGTGAACTGTGCCACAATCTTATCAACAATCACCTGCGCCAGTTTTTCTTTACTCTGAACCGTCCAACCTGCAATATGTGGAGTAACAATTGCTTTTTCGGATGCTAAAAGATATTTTAAATCTTCGTTTTCAGTTTCCAGATTTTCAAAAGACGATTTTTCGTATTCCAAAACATCAAGACAAGCACCTTTTACTTTCCTGGATTTCAAGGCTTCAACTAAACTTTTGGTTTCAACATTTTTTCCTCTTGCGGTATTTACAAAATAGAAATCATTTTTCATTTCAGCAATAAATGTCGAATCTATCAAATAACGAGTTTCTTCCGTCATCGGAATGTGTAAACTTAGAACCTCAGCTTTTTCTTTTAACTCTTCCAAAGAAACCTGCGTTGCAAATTCATCCGAAAGATTAGGCAAAATATCATGAAAAATCACTTTACAGCCAAAGCCAGAAAGCCTTTTAGCCGTAGCCTTTCCCATGTTTCCGTAACCGATAAGTCCAACAGTTTTTCCTAGTAATTCATCACCGCGGTTTTCTTCACGAAGCCAAATTCCGTTTTTTACTTCCTGAGAAGCAATGAATAATCGGTTCATTAAAATCAGCAACATTCCGACAACGTGCTCTGCTACAGAATCTCTGTTTCCTTCTGGTGAATTAATCAGTTGAATTCCCAATTTTTCAGCCACAGGAATATCAATATTTTCCATTCCAGCTCCTACTCTGGCTATAAATTTTAGATTTTTAGCTTGTTCTAAAAAGTTTTTATCCAAAGGGATTCTGCTTCGGATGATAATTCCGTCATAGTTTTCGATTTTAGCACAAACCTCATCATAAGAAGACGTAAAATCTTCTTCCAAAATAAAGTTTTTCGCTAAAAGCTGTTCGGTAATTAATGGATGGTTTTTATCTAAAAGGAGGATTTTCATTATATTAAAATTAAAAGATTCGAATTTAGATCCTTAACAGGATGACAAACTTTGTGATATTTTCTAATATTTCAATAAAAGTCTGAAATT
>DKLU01000015.1:3350-11189 GCA_002455915.1 Chryseobacterium sp. UBA6632 | reverse complement strand
CCTGTAAATTGAAAAATATAGTAATCAAATTCTTTTTTTTTTATAAATCAAAATACTTTTATAATAAAAAATAGGCTCTGCAATATTATGTTGTTCTAGAATATTTTTTAACCTATTTGATATTAGCAAATTACGAGTCAACCACCCAGGTTTACCATAAAATTTATGTACATCAAATAAATTCCATTCCCAAAACTCTTCTTTATCGTAGCTGCTTAAAAAGAAATTGTTAAATACACCAATATCTGTGATAATTTCACCATCTCCAATTTCTTTGAAAATTTTCTCATCCACATCATTTGTAAAATCAGCGTATGACGCAATTCTTTCTCCATAATAATCCTTTGTTACTATTCTATAATATTTCATTTTATAAATCAATTACAACCTCATAATCTAATTCTGAAAATTCAAAACCAGTGATATTTTCTTTTTCTATGACTTGTCTTAATCGTTCTGAAACTAAATTATCTTTGAAAAAGCTTTGCATAGGAAAAAAATCCAAATCATTATTTATTATTAACTTTTTCTTTATAAAATCAGTGTCTTTTTCAAAATATAATTTTTCGCTTTGCTCAATATAATCATCTATATTTTTGAATGATGATAATAATCCTGTCGCTGGATTTAAAAATTCTGATTTTGAAAAATTGATATACTTTGTCAATTCTCTATAAATAAGTTTTCCTGTAAATTGAAAAATATAATATTCGATTCTTTCGTTTTTATAAATAACTTTACTATTATAATATAAATGAGGTTCTGATATTTTAAAGTTATCAAACAAGTTTTTCGCCTTTTTTGAGATTAATAAAGCACCAAGCATTCTGCTAGCTTCACCAATAAATTTATGAATATCAAATAGGTTCCATTCCCAATATTTCTCATCATCGAAACTTTCTAAATAGAAATAATCAAAGATTGGAGCATCTAAAATAATTTCTCCATTACTTATTTTTTTAAAATATTCATCTTGAGATTTATCAATAAAATTAGCTCTAGAAGCTATCCTTTCTTCATAAAAACTTTTAACGTCGATTTTGTAATATTTCATTTTATAAATCAATTATTTGGTTAACATCTTTAGTACCCAGCAAAACTTCATTCTCAAGTTTATCTTTTGTATTTTTTATCAATTTTTGTATCTCACTAAATTTTCTTGCTTCAGAATACGCTTCTTCACTTAATATCTCTTCTAATTTTACAGTCATAGCTTCATCATACTTAGGATGATTAGTATGCCCATTCAATTCAATGGCTGCTTTTTTCTTCTGTAACGGAATTGCATTATCATTACCGTTAAACTCAAATTTCTTTCCATTTTTTTCTGCCCAGAAAAGTAACTCTTTTAATTTAGGATTTTTTCCTAAAACTTTAATTGGTATAACATGATGTACTTCAAAGTTAAGATCATCAGCAACATTATATTTTTTTGCGTAAGCCCACCAGTCTTCAAAGCTTTGCCCTGTAACATATTTATCATAGTATTTTCTTGCATATGCAATACCTTCGGCGGTATCCATAACATCTCTTACAGTAGCTCTATAATATTCTATTTTATGGTATAAATCGTCCGCTGTATCTAGGGTAAACTCTTTTTTCTTACCCATCTCAACCCCTTCCCCAGTACAGTTTGTACACTCCGTAACAGGTGGCTGTATCTTGCTGCTGGTACCATCAGGATTTATTTGGTACCAATCTGAACCATCAGCACGGCGTATACCATTTTCAAAAACAGTAATAGCACCATCTGTAGTATATACTTTTTTGCCTGTTGCAGCCGCTAAAGCCTTGGCAGATTCTAAATCATTACAAGATAATAAAACAATGTCTTTATTCTTATTACCTGCTTCATTTAGTTTCTTGGTAAGGTACTCCCCAAACTGTTCAGCGTCCAAAACATCTCCGTCTACAATAAATCCACCTTCTGATGTTGCGTGCAGAGAAAGATAAACCTTATCTTTATTCAGAAGCTGCGCTACATATTTTGAAACATTTGAACGTAATTTTTGGCTTATTGCAGGCTCTAGTTTTATGAGAGGCTCTATACCGCTTTTATTACAGCTCGTTTAAATATATGAAACCTAATAGATTGACAAACAATTCAAAGAACTTCTACTCTATAATATCAATCTGAAATCTATTGATATTTAATTATTTTTGTTTTTTTCTAACCACTTTTTATAATTTGTATTGTCTAATTCTATTTGTATTTCTTCAAAAGGTTTATACTTATGTTCTTCTGGTAATATATCATAAACATCTTCATAAAAAATTATCTCATTATTAACTAAAATACCATTTTCCGTAGTATAGTCATCTGGAAAACATTCATACTTAAATATTGAACCACATATTTTATTTAATCTTTTCAAATCTCTTAGAAAACTGTTGAATCTAGTCGTATTTAAATAAACCATATCTGAGTTATCTATTTCCTTACCAATAAAACCACTATAATCAAGATTATTATTTTTTGTATACAGATGTTTACTATAAAAAAAAGTTTTAAAAAAAACATTAGTATTTAATACTATTGAGGTATATGGTAATTTTGTTTTAGTTGATTGGCTTGTACCTTGTAATTTGACAGGAGATTGCAAATTGGACTTAGGCAAATTATTCAAGTTTGCAATATCATATACAAATTTTAAGTTTATATGATCATTTTCTTTAATAAATAGCCAAGATGGAAAAATAGCATATCGGTTTTTATCAACATTATAATAATATATTGAAGTTATTCCAAATATGTTTTTATTTTCATTATCCTGAATTGATCTTAAAATTTCGTTGTCACTATTTTTATAAGGAACCAAAATTCCATACTTTTTTGTAAGCTGAAAATATCTATCAATATAGTAATCATAAAATTTACTATAATCAATATCTGGTTGACATTCGAAATACCATTGTCCATATTCCATGTCATCATTATAATGCCACAATATATCAGGCTTATTAATATTTATATCATTATCCATAATTACCACATTTCTTTAGTTATAACAAATTGACCTTTTCCATTTTTAATAGTTAGTTTATGAACTTTTTTTAAGTCATCTATCGAAATTTGATTATCACCATTTCCAATTTTAGGAAAAGAATCATTGGATGGTAAACCTTCTTTATTTTTTAATGCGTTGATGAATTGTTGTCTATCCATATTAAAATAAGGGTTTGAGGAATTACTAATTAGTAATTGTCCCTCATGATTTGGATAGAGTTGTTTGTTTGCTGTACTTAATTTGTTTTCATTAGTAAATTTTTTAACTATATCCTCTAATCGATCTTCTACATTTTTATAATTTCCTGTATTTACTCTTTTACATTCAATTATTTTTTTTGTTGTAAGGTTTAAGACATCAATTTCATTCCCTCCTACAATTTTAGAAATAATTACTTCATTTCCTTCATTTAATGCTTCTAATCCAGTTTCTAATTCATTTATCAAATTTTTAGCAGGCTCACCGGAATTTACTATTATTCCATCCGATTTAACAATACTTTCGTCTAACCACTTAATTATATCTTCAGGATTCTTAAACTTAGAAGATGAAACCAGTTTATCCAAAATTAATGTCATTTGATTTCCTCCTATAACATCATCAATATACATAGAACGAAGTATAATATCATCTGCTACAGATTTAGATATTCCTCTGGCTTCTAACTTTTGAGTAAGCTGTGCAATTAAATCCCCTAAATTACCATCTTTTTTAATCTTATTCAATCCATCTTCACTTCCTACAACCGCTGTTACTTTTTCGCCATCCACATCAATTTCTACCAAATGGTTCCCATTTTCATCAACAGGAAGTTTATCTAATCCTCCTTCATTGTTTATGGCCTGCTCTACTTTTTGTTTAATTCCCTGTGCTTCCTGCTCTGTAAGATTAGCAAGTTTGTTTTTTAACGTAACTTTTATATTCTGAATCGGGAAGCCACATCCAAGTCCACTTGGTGTAACTTTAATATCAATTCTTTTAATAAAATCTACTCCTTCTTTCAGAACATATTTTACAGCTTTTCCGGATGTGCTTACTACTGGTTTAATTACTTTTCCGGCAATTTGTATCGTCTTCCCAAGCAATTGCCCCATCACATCCAGCTTATCCATGGTCTGTACAACAGCAGTAGCTCCTTTTATCTCTCCCGCACCAATGAAGCACGATGCTACTACAAAGGTAACTTCACCGGCTCCGTAAGAAACCATACATGGGTTGGAGGTGTATTTGTTCCATTCTTCCCCCACCATTTCTTTCACATCTTTCCATTGTATTTTTGCAATGGTGGTGGCAAATTTAGTTCTGGCGTCATTCTCATTCGTCATCATTTTAATCAGGAATGAACCACCATCCGGTATAGAAGCAGCCGTTCCTACGAGGCCGTTCCAAACTCCGCATGTAAAAGCAAAATCTACTCTGCTTGGCGTATACTTTTCGCCCAGTGGGGAGCCTATTAAGCCACTTAACTCATCATCAATGACTTTCAGACTTACATAGGAGTAAATCTTTGCAGGGAAAGTATTATAATCTGTAACATCTGGATTGTAATATCTGTCCGGAATTTTAGCTTTGGTTAACAGTTCCGAAAGACCATCCAAAATAGCCGTCAGCGGATTGAATTTCATCAACCAGAAATCGTCTATCCACGCTGAATTCTGTTTCAGCATTAGCTCTATATCCTTTACAGATTTTCCAGCGTACTCTGGAAGTCCACTGCCTACATTGATCTTGATATCGTATTTCTTAGTCTTGCTGTTTACATTCAGCCAGATTACCATTTCTTTAGCTTCAGGCTGATTGTATCTTGCCTGCACTTTCTGTAATACTGCAGGTGCGGTATTTTCATCGGTGATAAATATCTTGCCTTTAATTCCCGTAGTGCTCTTATTGGAAACAATAGTTCCCAACATCGCCTGAATTTCATCGGCGGTAAATCTTCCTGTGTAATCTACAACATCTCTAGACTCATCTGCTGATGTACCATCTCCTGTGGATGGTCTGTTATACAAATCATTGATAGATTTTAAGCCATTACCTCCGGCTCCCGAACCTGAACAGGCAATAAATCCGGAGTAAACTGGTTTCGTATTATCTTCAATCTTATCATATTGCTGGATATAATCTGCCAGTGCCTGAGTCTTATCTGCTTTTGAAAGAATATTCGCAGTAACTTCTGCAAATGTCGTTTTGATAAATTTCGATTTTCCGCAAACGGCATCATGATCATAAATTAACCAAACACTACTGTCATTCTTTGGAGTTGCCGTTGAGGCATAGGCTGTTTTCTGTACATCACCATTAGGATAATATGCTTTCTTGGAATCCACCCATTGATACTGAATTTCATTTTCAATAAAGCCCGGTAAAAATCCTTCTCCTACTTTTACAATATCACCATGAATGACTGTTGACGTATTGGCTTTCACAAACTTAAAATCAGGAGTCAGGCCAAAACCGCCACCAATCTCTCCACTACTTTGCCCCTGGAATGCATACAATTTAAACGCAGGATCATTAACCTGTTTCCAATCCAAATGAGAAAGTTCTTCGCCTGTACTGTAATCCATCAACAACTCTGTTGCCCCCTTCGTCGTTTGGTATGCCTTCCAAGGATGTTCCAATTTGAATACACCATGACCCAGCTCGTGTGCTCCCGTTTTCTGAGGTGCATTATTGTACACATATCCAAACTGACCGTTAAGACGCATATAGCCATTCTGCCCTGTTGAAGAGTTTTTATTGGTAACAAACAGAACGTATCTTGCATCTGTACCTTTGTAAAGTTTATTAATCTGCTGCTGCTGAGGACTGTAAGTACTCATTAGGTCAGAATCTTCACTGTTGATGGTATTCCCTGTAACAATACTGCTGATATCCAAAACGGATTCTTCTTTTACCGTAAAGTTTACCCCAATCTTATTATAAACCTGATTGATCTTATCTCCCTGTGCTTTTAGTTTAGATTGAGAATCAGCATCCAATGGCACCAAACTTACATTTACCGTTTGAGGGCTCAAGTGAACCAATTTAAAATTGCTGATTACTTTTTGCTTTCCGGTAGCTTCTTTTGGCATCAATACAGCAATCACTTCTTCTTCAGCGTAATCAAATGTTCCCGGCAGCTTCAGCTGGTAATTTCTTTCGGTATCTGTTTTGCTTAGCTCCGTAGCTTCGATGGCTTTACCTAAGCTCAATGTTTTAAAGATAATTTTAGCATCTTTAAGAGTAGGATCCGTAATGCTTACTTTAGCATCAAACAATTCAGTTTGCTTGTTTACCGTAGCTTTATAAGGAACATAAATTATGTTACTCTCAGCATCTTTTACAGATGGATATTTAGATTTTGGAAGTTTTGTTTTATCAGCTGTATCATAAGCAAATTTTCCATTGGCATCTTCTTTCCACTCAATTTTGAGACCTTTTGCGGTATACTGATTTACGGCAGCACTGCTTCCGCTTCCTGTAACACCTTCTGTATTGGTAGAATTAGATGCTCCTCCTTCTGCCTCTTTACCTACTTTGGTTACATTACCATTTTCATCCACGGTCCAGATATTACCATCTTTATCCTTGATCTGATAATCTTTTCCTCCCGGATGATCCTGCTGACTTGGCGTTCCTCCTGTCCCAAAATCTCCATAAATGGTAATTTTCCCAGGCGGCGGTGTAGCCGTATATTTTATATCGGTAACGATATAATCTACAACAATATCTTTCACACCTGCATCCCCAAAGGTTTCTCCTAAACCTCCGGAAGCATAGTGTACTGCACTTTCATTAGGATCATAAGTAGTTTCAATAACACCTTCAATCAGTTTCTTATCATTATTAAGCTTAATATTGGTAAAGCTTACTTTAATTTTAGTATCAGCTAAATAAGGTACTTCAATCCATCCCGTTCCGGTATATGTTCCGCTTCCCTGAGCTGACAATACGGTAACAGGAAAATCACCTGCCGTAAAGACCTCATTATTTCCTAGCTGAGTCTGTAATATATTTTTATTGGCAATATCCAGAGCAGGCATAATACCACACTGGTAGTTATTATCCTTATCGTCAGCATCCGTAGTAAAGTATTGTACAGAGCTGTATGAATAGGCATTACCTCCCGAATTGCCGTTTTCAAAAGGATTGTTATTGTTAAAAGTCTGTGTATTTCCACACACTGAGCCAATATGATATTCATACTCGGTTTTATCCTCAAGCCCTGTTAGAATAGCCGAAGCCTGATAACTTTGCTGGGTTACCCAATCTGCAGTACTTCCTTTTTTACGATACTGTACATTATAGAGACCGGCAGGCTGCCCCGCCATACTCCATCTGAGTTCTACCCTTCCTTTCCCAACATTCTTTGCCATTAGAAGTGTTGGAACCGCACAGTTTTCTACATAATCAAAATAGAATATTTCTGATAATCCGTTGTTTTTATAGACTCCGTTATCATCCGTAGGATTGGCTCCCAGTACAGGATTTCCAGATTTTGCCTGTACCTGCCAGGCATATCTTTTCCCCGGCATGAGCTGCGTTTTGTCTATCCCGTAATATAAAGTAGGCGCATAGGTTTCTTCTGTCCAAAGAGCGGGTGCTGAAAGAAAACCTGAAATTGGACTCTGCCCCTGATCCCAAAGTTCTTTTAAGGTGAAAATATATTTTGTATTAGGCGCAATCTGTCTCGGCATCCACTGAAATACAATTCCCGCCCCACCACTGTAAGGAGTGAGTGCCTGAACTTTTTCTGCATTCTGCGGAAGCGTAAGCATAGGCGGATCATACTGAACCAGAAAGACCGTAGCACAGGTTTTAGATGAAAGATTATTCTTCGTATAGAAAT
>DKLU01000015.1:1011-3145 GCA_002455915.1 Chryseobacterium sp. UBA6632 | reverse complement strand
TTATTCTTCGTATAGAAATCATAGGCCTGAAAACAGAACTGGTACACCCCGTCCGACAAGGGTTTAGAGTATTGTACCGCATTGATTCCCGAGAGATTCTGTAGTTCAAACAAAGATCTTAAATCTACATTGGTAAGGGTAATGTTATTACCGGGATAAAGCATAAACGGATTGAAGCCTATGATAAAATCATTCGATCTGGCTATTTGCACCGCATTCAGCCCGCCTTCTAGGGAAAACTTAATGCCCGTCTGATGTTGAGGTTCCAGCAAATCCGTCATCAAAACCTGCAGCTGAAGTTTATTATCTGTAGAAGTGGCATAATCCCCCACTTTCAAACTGTAAGGAGGAATTACCACAGGAACCAATTTCACAGGATACTGCTGGGATTTTACAGCTACAGGCAATAAGCTGTAAGCCATAAGCAAAAGCAATGTCAACAGTCTTATACTATGAACTGTAAGCTTCTGTCTTTTATTTCTATATCGTTGAAAATAATTTTTTATCTTATTAATCATCTTTGATGTTTTTGAGCTTATAGCCTATTGCTTAACGCTTCAGCTACTTAAATTCATAGTTTATTTGTTTTTCTGTTCCCTGCTTATTTCCGGGAAGTGTATATTTTGCCTTCACCTTATATTTTGCTTCCGGAATTATTCCGTAGGTGGATTCCAGTAACGCATTGATGACTGCAGGTCTTGCATTGGCTGGAGAATCCATATATTTTGAAGCTGCTTTTGAAATCAATTCATACCAGTCAGATTTATAATAACTGAACAAATCATATTTGAAAGGGAATGTTTGCTTCAATAATCCGTTTCCTTTATCATTTCCTAAATATTGAAGGTATGATGTGAACACAGGGAATGCCTTTATCGGTGGAATTCCTACAAGATCTTCTTCACTATCTGCTCTGTTTAAAGTAAGCCCATCCAATGGATAGTTATTATAAATCAGCCCTTTAAATTTATTGGCAAAAGCATCATCCATCAATGCCGTAAGGTCAATAAGAGGTTTATTATCAGTATATTTTGAACCTGAAATTTCTGTAGCATCAAAATATTCATCCGCATTCATATTATTTTGCAGAGTCACCACATCGGAGCTTAATTTTATCCATAAAGGATTAAAGTTCAGTTTTGATATTTTATCTTCAAATGTATTATACTTACTTGTTTTGAAAGTAAATGCCAGTCTTTCTATTTCTCCGTTTTTAGAAAGTTTCTGTGCTTTTTTCACTTCTGTAGTTACCGATACCGCAGAATCATCCTGATTTTCCTCAGTTTTTACTGTTTCTTCCACAGTATCATTTTCTGAAGAGCCTGAAGTTCCGTTTTTATTTTTTGCAATTAAAGCGAACGTGTAATCTTTCTGTTTTTCAAGATTCGGTGTATTGAAATTCACAATATTATCATTTCCATTATAGGAAAAATTACTTTCTGTCGGTGATTCGGCAGCAAATGCAGTTACTGTGTTCCAATTAGGGTCATCAAACAGATAATCCTGTCCGCGCTTCAGTTTAATATATCCCGAAGTAGATTCTCCTGCGTAATAATTTTCCTGATCAGGAACCGGATAAGCATATTTGATATTACTTAAAGGAATCATACTTGGTGCTGAACCTGTGGTAAATACTCTTTCCTCAATTTCAATGGCTTTTTGCCCGTCTGCCATTACTATTTCATAGATTCCGTTCTTTTTCTCCATAAAACTTACCTGCGCAATGGCTTTCAACGTTTTATTCGGAGGCAGAATATCTTCAGAAACAAAATTAGCTACGTCTTTAGAATTAGTATATTCTATCACTCCTTTGATTTCTTTTCCCTGATCATCAAGAATGGTCATTTTCTCGACCACTACTTTATAGGTATGATCTCCATCGTCTTCAGGAATCACAATAGGTTCATTCACACGAACTGCAAAAGTCGCCTGCGGAATAGCAAACACATCAACATCGGTCTCGTCTTTGTTAGGCGTCAGATCAGAAATAATTTTCATACCTCCCAGAACAGATGAATTTTCCAGCACACATTCTTCTCCAAATTCCATTTTAAATCTGAATCTTCCTTTTACCATCCCTCCGAGCAAATTATAATATCCTCCGAGATATCCTCTTACCCAATAAGGATTCGGA
>DKLU01000015.1:0-840 GCA_002455915.1 Chryseobacterium sp. UBA6632 | reverse complement strand
TTACCCAATAAGGATTCGGACCTTTCGCCTGTAATAAAGATGCCACTCCGGCTTTAATAATCGGAATTTTTTTCTTGATAAACCACAGCTTAATCTTAATACCCAATTCTCCCTGTAAATAAACATAGGCCTGACCGTTGGCATACCATCCGTTGATACCAATCTGATCTCCTCCACGGTTCGAACACTTGGCTTCACCATAGTTTTTCAGCATAATATCAGTTCCCAATCCGGCCTGAAAACGTGCATATAAGAACAACGCCGTCATATCGCCCGTATCAAATTTAAGGTGGGTTCCAAAGGCAAATCCTTTACCATCTCCTAATGCATTTAGGCTGCTCATATAATCTAAATCATCGAGCTGTACCCCTAAGATTTCAGCAACTTCCGGCGGCGGCGGTGGGCTTCCCGGAATTCTGTTCCCCACCATAAAATAACTTCCGGATTGCAAATAGAAGCTCCCAAATCCTACTTTTAAGCCAATCATATCCGTTGGGGTTCCAATATGCATATACCATTCATCCGGAGCAATGTGTACAACTGCCCATCCCGCTCTTCCATTCGGGCCTATTCCTTTAATAATACCGTTAGCAATATTTACAAATACATCCAGACTTGCATGAAAAACACTGTTGTTAAAGTCATAATTCATCGCAAGCTTTGCATAAATGGCACCTTCCACTTTTTCTGTGACAGGATATTGTTCATCCACCTTTTTGGTATCGAGGAAAGAATTAACCGTTTTGTTATCTTTCAATTCGTTCAGAAACGCAGATTTTCCTGTCATTTCTTTAAACTTATCCTTTACGCCTGCCAGCGGATCACCCGGAACTAATTTGG
>DKLU01000014.1 GCA_002455915.1 Chryseobacterium sp. UBA6632 | reverse complement strand
AAAAACTAATAACTCAAAACTTTATTCGGTTCTTAATGCTTCAATTGGTCGGATTTTTACGGCTCTTTGTGCCGGAATCATCCCGATAATTAACCCTAAAAATACCATTACCGACATGGCTGCGAATACATTTCCATAGTTTACCGTCGGATTATAAAACGGAAACGAATCCTGACCCTGGGTTGCCATATTTAAAATAATAAGCACAAATATTCCGAGGATAAATCCTAATATTCCCGAGGAAAGCGTAATCACCACGCTCTCCAGCAAAATCTGGTTTCTCACTTCGGAAGGTTTTGCTCCTAATGCTCTTCTGATACCAATTTCCTTGGTTCTTTCTTTTACCGTAATTAAAAGAATGTTCGAAATAGCAATTACTCCGGCTAAAATCGTTAAAGTTCCCACAATAATGGTTAACAACTGCATTCCGGTAAGGAAACCGGTCAGTTTTTTAAACTCTTTTCCTAAGTTAAAACTTCCGAAAGCATTGGTATCTTCAGGAGAAACTTTATTTTTTGATTTTAAAGCCTGCTTTACTTTTTCTTCAACATCATTAACATTAGCATTTGGTTTACTTACGATGGCAAACATATCAATCTGGTCTCCCGCATTGTACATTTTCGTATACGTAGAAAGCGGAATAAAAGCCGTCTGATCATTCTCAAAACCGCCGCCTTTTTTTATTCTGAACACTCCGATTACATTAAAGAAAATCCCTTTGATGTTAATTGATTTTCCAATCGGGTTTTCATTCTTTTTAGAGTCGAAAAAGTTTTTATAAATCTCTTCCCCAATTACGGCTACATTTTTATTTCCCGAAACATCGGCATCATTAATATATCTTCCGAAAATCAGCTTCTTTTCAGAAATTTTATTTCCTACAGGATAATCTCCCGTTAAAGAATAGGTTGCGTTTTTACCGTTTCTAGACATTGATTCTCCCGGTGTTCCTGTGAAACTTCCACGAGAATTTTGAGGCGAAATATAATCGATCTCCGGAATTTTATTTTTCAACATCTGAATGTCGGGTAAATTAAGATGCAAATCTCTTCCTTTTGGAAAACCTTCGTAAGGAATCGCCGTATTTTGTGCCCAAAGGAAAATAGAATTCGTGGCGAATCCTGAAAATAATTTATCAAAACCATTCTCCATCCCTTTTGCGGCACCCAAAAGACTTACATACAAAAACATACCCCAACCTACCCCGATCATGGTAAGGAACGTTCGAAGCTTATTATTCCTCAACGAATAATAAATTTCCTGCCACGTATCTTTTTTAAATATGATGTTCATTTTTAATGTCAATTTTTATAATATAAAAGTAAAATACCAATAGTCAATTTACTTTGTAGTCAATTTTTACAATTTACTTGCGGAGCAAAATTCACTATTCACCATTCACATTTTTATTCCGTTCTCAATGCTTCAATTGGTTTAATTTTCGATGCTCGGTATGCAGGAACAAATCCTGCAATCAATCCTGAAAATACCAAAGCAATAAATGCCGCGAAGATCGTTCCCCAACCCACGCTCGGATTTTTAATAAAGAATTCTTCAAGGCTGTCTCCAATCAAGCTTAAAGCTAAAACCCCAACGCCGACACCTACAAATCCTGAAACGACTGTGATCACAACACTTTCCTGAACAATTAAGGCCACAATACTTCTCGGTTTAGCTCCAATCGCTTTTCGAACTCCGATTTCTTTGGTTCTTTCTTTCACAATATACACCATGATATTACTGATTCCGATAATTCCTGCCAGCAAAGTTCCTAATCCGATGAAGGTTACAATGGCGGTAAGAACTGCCATAAACATGAAGGTATCTTCCATATTTTTAGCATTATTCCAAACACGCACACCGTTTTCGTCGTCTGGAGAAACACTTTTTCTAGCTTTTAATTTATCTCTTAATTCATCACCATATTTTACGGCTTCCTGTGGGCTCAGCTTTTCGTTGTAAGCAATATAAACCGTGCTTACCGTATCAGACCCCTTTTTCATCTGTTGCAAAGTGGTAATCGGAACGGAGATATGTCTTTCATCCCAGTCGCCACCGTCGTCGGAGAATACACCAACTACTTTGAACATGGTTCCGTTGATATCTAAATCTTTCCCAACAGGGCTTCCGTTTTTAATTAAATCTCGCTGAACCATTCTCCCGATCACCGCAACATTTTGTTTTCTTTCCAAATCGGTCGGTGTAAGATATCTTCCTTCAAGAATTTTTCTGTTTTCGATATATTTTTCACCAGGTTCAGATCCGTTTACAGAATAAGTACCACTTTCCTTTCCGTATTTTACCAATAAACTCGATTGGTATCTCGGTGTTGCCTGTCCTACTTTTTCTTTATCTGTGTTGATCAGAAAATCATAGTCATCATTATTCATCGTCACTACTCGATCAGACTGCAAACCACCGTACGCAATGGTTGTTTTTCCCGTAAAAATAGAGATCAGGTTTTGTGCATCTCTCGCGAAACCTTCCGTAAAGGCATTTTGAAGCCCTTTCCCGATTCCGAAAAGGACAATGAAAATAAATAACCCCAAAGCCACGGTAAAACCCGAAAGTACCGTTCGCAATACATTACTGCGAATAGAACTGAATATTTCCTGCCAACGATCTAGGTCAAACATAGTTTTTATTTTTTTACTTTGTAAAAAGTCAATTAATATAAATTGTCAATTTCTCCGAATCAATTGTCAATTTTTAAGCGCCTATAAAATTCAC
>DKLU01000013.1 GCA_002455915.1 Chryseobacterium sp. UBA6632 | reverse complement strand
CACCTTGGTAACCAACATTCATTGCTTCCTGCGTAACGTCTGCTAATCCTGTTCTGTTTCCACAAATGTGAGAAGGATCGATCAACATAGGAATATTCGGGAACTGGCTCTTAAAATCCAAAGCAATCTGCCAATTCGGGTTGTTTCTGTATTTGGTTTTTTGGTATGTTGAGAAACCTCTGTGGATTGCTCCTAATTTTTTAATATCCTGCCCCAAAAGCCTTTCCAAAGCACCAATCCAAAGCGCTAAATCTGGGTTTACCGGGTTTTTAACAAAAACAGGCTTATCTGTTCCTCTCAAAGCCATAGCAATTTCCTGAACGGTAAAAGGATTCACCGTAGAACGTGCTCCGATCCAAAGAATATCAACATCCGCTTCCAACGCTGCAAAAACATGATGCGCATTCGCAACTTCCGTCGCTGTTTTGAAACCGTACTCCTCCTTCACTTTTTTTAGCCAGTTCAAACCAATTACTCCTACTCCTTCAAAGCCGTTCGGTTTTGTACGGGGTTTCCAAATTCCTGCACGGAAAATAGGTACCTGTGCATTGGTTTCTCTAATTCTTTTGGCAGTCTCCAACATTTGAGCTTCACTTTCCGCGCTACATGGTCCTGCAATCATCAATGGTTCTGAAAACTCATTGATCCAATCGTTGTTTAAATCTTGTAAGTTCATATTCTTAAATTCTATTTTTTTTGTGGTTAAATAATATCAATAGAGATCAGGATTATAAAATTTAATTTATAATTCTTTTCAAAAAATGCCGTTAAAAATTTTTAATGGAAGTAGGAAATTAAAGAGAACCTTCTATTATTCCTGTATTATTTTTTGGAAAGAAATTCAGCTGCAGTACCAATAAAATCGGTAATAACTTCTGAAATTTCTAAAATAACTAAATGAAAAGCCAAAATAACCACTAAAATAATTAGCAGTTTCAAAACCAAAAAGGTTTACATTAGACTTATGTGTAGTAGTTGTTTCCACTTTTATATTGTGAATCTCCTATTTACGGGCTTTTCAATTGTTCTGTTATTGCCGAAAAATGATTTTTCGTACAAATATTTGACAAATATATAAAAAATTATGATAAGTCGAACTTCATTAGATCATCTAAATCTTTTAATAATGGATTTTTTTCGATCAGTTTTTCAAAAATCTTCCTTTTGGTCATTACTTCCACCTTTAAATTTTCAAAATCTCTTTTGTAATTAATTTCAATGGTGTAGTTTTGAACCTTTCTTTTAAAATGATTAAAAAACTCTCCGCTGATCTTGTCAAACTCTATTTTTGCAGAATCCGAAGGATATAGAACCTGAATATTTTTTTCGTCGATCTTTATCAGTTTAAAACCCTTTATTGCATTAAAAATAAAAGATGCCTTGAACTGGATCTGTTTTAAAAACAAATTCCACTCCATCTGAAGATCGGTTTCGGTAAAATGATTTTGAGGTAAATTTTCGGTCTTTACAGCCAGTGATTCATCTTTGACAGTCATTGTTTCATCTTTTGTTAAAAAAGAATTGATACTGAACCCTGATGAAATTCCAGGTTTTGATAAAGGTTTTGAAGTTGTTTTTTTAACCGCGACTTCCTGAACTGTTTCCACAGCAACTGAAACTGGTTTTTCAGCTTGAGCTTCCTTTTTCACTTCTGGTTTTGGAAGCTTCACTTCCTGCGCTTCGTTAAGAAACGGAGCTAATATCAGGAACTTTTTTTTTTTGTAACGTCTGAATTAGCCGTCAAAGAAGCCAATTGCATTAAAGCAATTTCAACTGTAAGTCTTGGGTTTTTGGAGTTTTTATAATTGATGTCCGCATGGTTGCAGATTTCAATTGCATCGATGAGTTGTTGCGGGCTCCATTTTTGACTCTGTTCAACAAATTTAGCCTTTGTTTTTTCTCCAACTTCGATCAGCTCTATGGTTGAAGTATTTTGAGCCATCATCAAATCTCTGAAATGATTTCCTAAACCTGCAATAAAGATATGCGGATCGAAACCTTTCTTTACGATTTCATTGAAAGCAAACAGAACTTCCGGAATTTTGTTTTCCTTGGCGAGATCAACCACTTTCAGATATTGATCATAATCCAGAATATTTAAAACTTCAGCAGCTTTTACCAGTGTAATATTCTTCTGAGAAAAAGTAGACAGCCTGTCGAAAATGGAAAGGGCATCTCTTAACGCTCCATCCGCTTTTTGAGCAATCAGATATAAAGCATCATCTTCATACTGAATATTCTCTTTCTGAGCGATACCTCTTAAGTGATTCTGAATGTCTTCAATGACAATTCTTTTAAAATCATAAATCTGGCATCGTGAAAGAATGGTAGGAATGATTTTATGCTTTTCAGTGGTTGCCAAAATAAATATGGCATGAGCAGGCGGTTCTTCTAATGTTTTAAGGAAAGCATTAAAAGCGGCAGAAGACAACATATGAACCTCATCTATAATATATACTTTGTATTGACCGACCTGAGGAGCAAAACGCACCTGATCAATCAGTTCACGAATATCATCAACTGAGTTATTCGAAGCAGCATCTAGTTCATAAATATTGTAAGCAAAACCATCTTCTGAAACAGAACCATCTTTTTCATTGATCTTTCTTGCCAAGATTCTCGCACAAGTAGTTTTTCCTACTCCACGAGGGCCACAAAACAGCAAAGCCTGCGCCAGCTGATTTTCTTCAATGGCATGTTCTAGAGTATCTGTAATATGAGATTGTCCCACAACAGTGTCAAACTCCTGGGGGCGATATTTTCTAGCAGATACAATAAAATTTTCCATTGGTCAAAAATAAGAAATATAGTTCTAATTTAAAAATTTTAAATTTTCAAATTACTATTAAACACTTAAATTCTGACCAATCTGGAAAATTTTTATTCATCATTTATTTTTGATAAGCAAAATCAATCAGCTCTACAATAGCTTTTTCAATTTCATCACGTCCTTCATCTGTTTTCAGATCAATTCCGTTGAATTTATTAGCATTGTAGCCTGTATAAAGATTTAAGTAGTAAGCACCAGAAATAATTAAAGCCATAATAGCTCTGAATCTTGTTGCTTTTTCGCCAAAATGAGGATCGGTAATGTGTTCGAATAACATACCTCCTGCTTCCTCACGTTGATCTACTAATTTTCTTAAAATAGGTTTACTTTCGGAAAGCTCCCAAAGAATAATTTTCTGAAGTTCTTTATTCTTTTTAAGACTTTCAAACTGATTTAATACTGCTAATTTCGAAAGTTCCTGACCACCGTCTGATAAATCTACCTCGATCCCTTCATTAATCTTACTCCAGTAATCCTGAGATCTGATGTATTCATCAATTAATTTTTCGGTACTTCCGAAATACTCATAAATAAGTTTTTTGTCGAAGCCTGCTACGGCTGCAATTTTGCTAACTTTAAGACCGGAGTAACCCTTCACTCTTAAAATTTTTCCAACTGCAGCCAATAACTTTTGCTTCGTTTTTTCTTTATCCCTAATCGGGCCTTGCACTACTTTTCTAGGCATATATTATTATTTTTTTGCAATATGCAATTTATTGTTGATATCTTCAAACGCATTAAGCGTTTTATCAAGATGCTCTTTCTCATGTCTGGCCGTTACGCTCATCCTGATACGGGCATCTTTTCTTGGTACGGCAGGATACAAAATCGGGTTGGTATACACACCTTTTTCAATTAGTAGTCTTCCTACATCACCTGTTACATGCGGATCCCCAATTTTTACAGGAATAATTGCAGAACACGTGATTCCTGTATCCAAACCTAAGTCATTTAATCCTTTTTTGAAATAATTAATATTCCACCAAAGTTTTTCTCTCCATTCCGGTTCTTCATCAATAAGCTCAATTGCCTTAATGATCCCTAATGAAGAGGGAGGTGCTGTTGCTGAGAAAATTTGCTGACGAGACTGAAATCTCAAAATGGCAGCAATTTTTTTATCCGCAATTACATATCCTCCTAAGTTACCAAAAGTTTTACTAAATGTACCGGTAATAATGTC
>DKLU01000367.1 GCA_002455915.1 Chryseobacterium sp. UBA6632 | reverse complement strand
AAAAATCTTTGATTTTTATTCTTTTGAGAACTTTGTCTTCCTAAACGGCATGATGTCTTTTGTTTCTTTTGTGGTTAAAAATCCAGCGGTTTACAGGTAAATATGGAATTGCACAATAAATTCTCCCTTGGATTTTGGGCTTTCCGTTGGGCTTGTATAAACAGGCCTTGTTGAATATTGTGTTGTAATTTTTGCGTGATGTCCATCTATGAGCCAGTTCGCGCCCACATCAAATTGTGATGAAGATTTATCAAATGCCTCAAAACTTTTATGCGTATACGCAGCAAATGGCTGAATTCTGATTTTCGGCTTTTCTGCTTGGCTTGGTAAAAGTAAACCCGCCTGCGCGTAGATGATATTACCTGTTCCGATGGTTGGTTGTAAATTTCCTGACCCGGCTATGGCTCTGTCGCCGATAAAATTAGGATCGTTGGAGGCAATATTCATGATTCCTAAATTTCTGATGTAATTGGGACCAAATTGATAGTTGTAATAGCCTGCATACGCTGAAACTGCCATTTTATTTTTAGCATTTCCCAAAGGAATATCAGCGAAAGCATCCACGGCAACCAACGTTATGTCGTGTTTTTCAATATTGGAGTTTACCGAAGTTCTCGTTCCGTCTTTTTGATGATAAAAACCAGCGCCTACATTGAAAACTTTTTTCGTTCCTAAGTAAGAACCCACTTTGAAAGGCAGTAGATTAGATTCTTCATCCAAAAATTGATATTCAACATAACCAGCTTTGGAAAAATTCGGATTTCCGTTGTTGTCAACTGCCACGGCTTTCGATGGATCGGTCACGTTTGCTGGCGTTAAATCAGTTGCAAAGGGTTTGTTTAAGCTAAAACGATATTCAAGCTTTCCATATTTCCCTTTCGCAAACATTCCTAATTGTCTTGCAAACTGATCTGAATTATCAATTAAAGGCCAGGAGAAAATAGGGGAGTCAACTGTCAGGAAATTTAAGGTAGAAGCCATCGTCATACGGGAAAGTCCCATGTAGTAGTGTAATCCACCTCCTAAAGTTAAACTGAATTTACCCGCTTCTCCGGGCATGATTACGGCATATTCATTCCAGGCATCATGGAAAAAAAGCTGAGGTTTTTTGCCGTTTCCGTTTCCTCCTGTTCCGGTGGTTCCAGGTGCGCCGCCGTTGATAAAGGTTTGATTATTAATTCCAAAATGCCCCAAAATCATATATCTTTTGGTGATTTGGGCGTAGGCTAATAAGCGTAATCTGCGGTTTCCTAGGCTCCAGGAATTATCAGTAGCTTCTCCGCCAACCATACTTCCGGGGTTCATTTGGGTGTTTCTTAACCAAAACTGATCCCATAAAATAAATCTGACATATTTATCGCCTTCTTGGTTGAGATTAATTTTTAATCCGCTACCATAATCAGGAGAACCTTGAGCATATAAAGAATTGCTGATTAAAGCCAATCCAATAAAAGTGAGTAATTTCTTCATAAATTATCAATTTTTGGCGTTTTTTTATGAAAGCCAAATTGTAATTAATAATTTAGTTATTAAAATTTAATATATATTAGTGGTAACAATATATATAATCTTCTTTTAGTTTAAGGTTTGTCGTATTGTGGTTGTGGTTAAAATTCATAATTCATTTATTTACAATTATTTTGTAATATTACTTTTTAAATCTTTCCCATTTGATTAGCATATATTTATCGGCAAATTGCGTAATAATTAAACCTGAATTTTTAAGATTCTCTTCTTTGCTCATGTATTCAACGAGTTCATTTTGTTTTAAAATTTTATACACCGGATGGAATTCTGAATGAGGTGGTCTTGTGATATTGTATTTTTTAATCCATGAACTAATCGTAACATGGGAAACGCCGATAATTCTTTCTATTTCACGGAAGCTTAATCCCTCTAGATATAGTTGTAATGCCTTTGTTACATAGTAATCATCAATTTGTTTCCCCAGTTTTTTTACGGTGAAATAATAGTTGCAGTCTTTGCACAGGAAACGTTGTTTTTCATTAATGATTCCGCTTTTTACAACTTTGCTGCCATTGCATTTGGGACATTGATTTTCCATACCTATATCTTTTTAGCAAATATATAATAATTTAGCAAAATGTTAATTTAGTGTAAAGATAATTTTACCTGTATATTTGTTTTAAAGAAAAAATATTATCTTTTTTATTTGGTTTTTAAAGTTATTATGTTTTAAATTTGCCAAAAAATTTAGATAAATAAATGGAAATAGAAATTTCCTCATCCATACATCTGATGTATGTGAGTGAAATACAGCAGGAAATGTACGATTCTGCACAGCGAAGAGGGACGGGTATTGCAAAGCGTTCCATAGAATATTTAAGTAAGAAGATTTCAGATGGCAATGCTGTGGTAGCTACTGAAAATGGGGAGTGGGTAGGTTTCTGCTATATAGAAACTTGGTCGCATGGTCAGTTTGTGGCCAACTCCGGACTGATTGTTTCGCCGAAATTCAGGGAAAGGGGTGCTGCGACTTTAATCAAGAATAAAGTTTTCCAATTATCTAGAGATAAATATCCGAATGCGAAAGTTTTCGGGCTTACGACAGGTCTTGCCGTGATGAAAATCAACAGCGATTTAGGCTACAAACCTGTAATTTATTCTGAATTAACTCAGGATGATGAATTCTGGAATGGCTGTAAAAGCTGTGTGAATTATGATATTTTAATGAAAAAAGAACGAAAAAACTGCCTTTGTACGGCCATGCTTTTCGTTCCTGAGAATATAACAAAAAATGGAGCTGCCCATACGCAGCCGGAAATTAAATATAGCAATGAACAAGAAAGTCATCTTAGCGTTTAGCGGAGGTTTAGATACCTCTTACTGTGCTAAATATCTTAGTGAAACACTAGGGTATGATGTGTATGCGGTTACTGTAAATACCGGAGGTTTTTCTAAGGAAGAGGAAAAAGAACTGGAGAAAAAAGCCTTAAATCTTGGGGTAAAAGAATACAGGTGCGTAGATGCTCAGGAAGATTATTATAATTCTTGCGTGAAGTATTTGATTTTTGGAAATGTGTTGAAAAACAACACTTATCCTTTGTCTGTGAGCGCAGAACGTACGATTCAGGCGCAGGAAATTGCAAAATTTGCGATTGAGGTTGGAGCTGATGCGATTGCGCACGGAAGTACAGGAGCAGGAAACGATCAGGTTCGTTTTGATTTGATTTTCCAGGTAATGTGTCCGAATGTAGAAATCATTACCCCGATTCGTGATATGGCCTTATCCCGTGAAGAAGAAATCGAGTTTTTGAAAAGTCATGGCTACGAAATGGAATTCCAGAAAGCACAATATTCTGTAAATAAAGGACTTTGGGGAACTTCGGTGGGTGGAAAAGAAACATTGACATCAAGAAATTATCTGCCCGAAGAAGCTTTTCCTTGTCAAATTGAACAAACTCAGCCTTCGGAATTGGAAATTGAGTTTAAAAATGGTGAAGTGGTAGCGGTTAATGGAGAAAATTTTGAACATTCTGTTTATGCAATTCAGAAAATTGAAGAGTTGGCTTCTGCTTATGGAATCGGTAGAGATATTCACGTTGGAGATACGATTGTTGGGATTAAAGGAAGAGTTGGTTTTGAGGCGGCGGCGGCTTCTGTGATTATCAAAGCGCACCATTTGTTGGAAAAACATACGCTTTCAAAATATCAGCAGATGATGAAGTCTCAATTATCAGATTGGTACGGAAACTGGCTTCACGAAGCACTTTTCTTAGACCCTGTGATGAGAAATATCGAGTCTTTCTTGGTTGATTCTCAAAAAACAGTCAGCGGAAAAGTTTTTGTAACCCTTCATCCATATCGATTTATTTTGAATGGAATTGAATCTCAACACGATTTAATGTCCGATAAATTCGGAAGCTATGGCGAAGCAAACAGAGCATGGACGGGTGAAGATGTGAAAGGTTACACGAAAATTGTAAGCAATTCTTTAAATATATACCATCAGATTAATTCTGGATTTTAACCAAGAACCCGCAGGGTTCAACAATAATAACCGTAGGTGAAACCTATGGAAAAAAATGATTGAAATTAATAAAAAAGCAGGAATCATCGGAGCTAACGGTTACACGGGAAGCGAACTGGTTCGTCTGTTGGCTTTTCATCCTCATGTGTCTTTGAGTTTTTTATATAGTCGTTCGAATTCGGGTGTGAAAATTTCAGATTTGTACCCGGATTTAGCGACAGTTTGTGAGATGGTTTTAACCGATCAGCCTGAAGAAGTTGATATTTTATTTTTATGTCTTCCTCACAAAGAAAGCCAAAATTGGCTGACTCAAAATCCTGTAAAAGATTCAACGTTGGTGATCGATTTAGGAAATGATTTTCGTTTAGATGGAAATTTTGCAAATAGAAATTTTATCTACGGTTTACCTGAAATCAATAAAAAACAACTTTCCGGAGCGAAAAGTATTGCCAATCCGGGATGTTTTGCAACGGCAATTCAACTGGCTTTGCTTCCTTTAGCTCAAAAAGGTTTGTTGAATGAAGTGTATACAACGGGAATTACGGGATCAACAGGTGCGGGACAGTCTTTACAGGCGACAACACATTTCACCTGGAGGAATGATAATATTTCAGCATATAAAACTTTGACGCATCAACATGTTGATGAGATTTTGCAGCAGTTAATTTCTTTTAATAATAATGAAATCAGTCTAAATTTTGTTCCATGGAGAGGAGATTTTACGAGAGGAATTTTTACAAGTTCCACGGTGAAAACAGATGTAGAACTTTCAGATATTGAGCAATTGTTTAAGGATTTTTATGCAGATGAGCCTTTTGTAAAGGTAAGCGAAAAAGCAATTGATATGAAGCAGGTTGTCAACACGAATCGCTGTGTGATTCATATAGAAAAGAGTGGAAATGTTGCAGTCATTCACTCAGCGATTGACAATTTGTTGAAAGGAGCTTCTGGGCAAGCAGTTCAAAATATGAATATTGCAATGGGTTGGGAAGAAAATTCAGGATTGAACTTGAAGCCTGTTGCTTTTTAATGTCAATTGTCAATATATCAATTGTGAATTTTTAAAGCTCAATTAAAACCGACTCAGGAAAATGTAGCGTTAAGAAAAATAGTTTTGTGAACGTTAAGAAAATTCTACTGTTCGAAGCGCGACACAAATGTCGAACCGAAGAACAAATGTAAATTTCGCACAAGTTTTAGAATTTTTAGAGAACAAAAATATTTTTTAGCGAAAGTTTCCAAGTCTTGAACTTTTGTTTCTTTTGCTTCAAGGCAAAAGAAATTAATAAAAAAACAAAAAAATGAATTTATTCAACGTATATCCATTATTCAACATAAATCCAATAAAAGCTCAAGGATCATTTCTTTGGGACGATAAAGGAGAAAAATATCTTGATTTTTACGGAGGTCACGCTGTGATTTCTATCGGGCACAACCATCCGCATTATCAAGCACAATTAAAAAACCAGTTAGATAAAATATCTTTCTATTCAAACTCAGTTCAGAACGAATTACAGACTGAATTGGCTAAAAAATTAGGAAAACTTTCAGGTTTGGAAGATTATAATTTATTTCTGTGTAATTCAGGAGCTGAAGCGAATGAAAATGCTTTAAAACTAGCTTCTTTTCATAATGGAAAAAACAAAGTGCTGTATTTTTCAGGTTCATTCCACGGAAGAACTTCGGCGGCGGTTTCAGTTACAGATAATCCAAAAATTGTCGCTCCGGTAAATTATGATGAAAGATTTATTAAGTCTGAATGGAATAATATCGAACAACTTGAAGAGGTTTTCGAAAAACAAGGAAGTGAAATATCATCCGTTATTATTGAAGGGATTCAGGGCGTTGGCGGAATTATGATTCCAACGGTTGAATTTTTAACTAAAATCAAAGAATTGTGCGAAAAACATGATGCTATTTTGATTTTGGATGAAGTTCAGTCAGGATACGGAAGAAGCGGCTATTTCTTTGCACATCAGGAATTCGGAATTGAAGCTGATATTATCACAACCGCAAAAGGAATGGGTAATGGTTTCCCGATTGGTGGCGTTTTAATTCATCCAAAATTTCAGGCAAGCAACGGTTTGCTGGGAACAACTTTCGGAGGAAATCACTTGGCTTGTGTTGCGGCGATTGCCGTTCTGGACGTAATGAAAGATGAGAATCTCATCGAAAATGCTCAGGAAATGGGCGCTTATATTGAAAACGAAATTAAAGATTTTCCACATATTAAAACGATCCGAAGGAAAGGGTTGATGATTGGGATTGAACTCGACAGGGATTGCTCGGAAGTGAGGAACAGCCTGTTGCACAATCATCATATTTTCACGGGAAATTCTAATGATAGGGCTGTGTTGAGGATCCTTCCGGCGCTTAACATTAAAAAAGAAGAAACTGATTTGTTCATCAGTGCTTTAAAAACTGTTTTAGAAAATTTTTAAAATCAATTCAAAATGAAAAAATTCACCTCTGTAAGTGATGTTGAAAACTTACAGGATATTATAAAAAAAGCTTTACAAATTAAAGAAAATCCTCTTTCGGAAACCGAGAAAGGAAAAGGAAAAACCATCGGACTTGTATTTTTAAATTCAAGCTTGAGAACTCGTTTAAGCAGTCAAATTGCGGCGCAAAATTTAGGCTTAAATGTTTTAACATTAAATGCCGCTCAGGAAGCATGGAACTTAGAATTTGCGGACGGGGCGGTGATGAACGGCGACACCGTTGAGCATATCAAAGATGCGATTGAAGTCTTAAATCAATATTGTGACATCATTGCAGTTCGTTGTTTTGCAGGAATGAAAAGCAAGGAAGATGATGTAAACGAAAGCATTTTAAGCCAGTTCGAGCAACATGCAAAAGTTCCGGTTATTTCATTGGAATCCGCTACTCGTCACCCTTTACAAAGTTTGGCAGATTGCATTACTATCACTGAAAACTGGAAAGAAAAGCGTAAACCGAAAGTGGTTTTAACTTGGGCGCCTCACATTAAACCAATCGCTCATGCCGTAGGAAATTCTTTCGCAGAATGGATGCAGGAAATGGATGTTGAGTTGGTAATCGCCAATCCTGAAGGTTATGATTTGGATAAAAACCTCACCAAAGATGTGAAAGTGATTCACAACCAGTACGAAGCATTAAAAGATGCCGATTTTATCTATGTTAAAAACTGGTCGTCTTTTGATGACTATGCGGCAATGCCAGAAGTAAAAGAAAGTTGGATGTTGACGAACGAAAAACTGGAAAATACCAACCAGGCAAAAGTAATGCACTGTCTTCCGGTTCGTCGAAATGTAGAGTTGAGTGATGAGGTGATGGATGGTGAAAATTCTATCATCTACCAACAGGCAAAAAACCGAATTTTCTCGGCTCAGGCAGTTTTCTCTGAAATCTTGGACGAATTGAATTCATAACAAATTATTGGAGTCCTGAAAGGACGACTTAAATCAGGATAGGATGTAATCCTATCTAAAAATGTATAAAAATGAAAGAAAAATTATACATCATAAAAATTGGCGGAGCATTAATTGATGATGAGGAATTATTAGAACAATTTTTGGAGCAGTTTGCCGAAATTCAGGAAAAGAAAATCCTTGTTCATGGCGGCGGAAAACTGGCAACGACTTTAGCTGATAAATTAGGAATTGAGCAGAAGCTGGTGAATGGACGAAGAATCACGGATAAAGATACTTTGGATATTGTGGCGATGGTGTATGCGGGAGGGATCAATAAAAATATTGTTGCAAAACTTCAGCATAAGAAATGTAAAGCGATAGGTTTTTCCGGTGCAGATGCCAATTTAATTAAAGCTAAAAAACGCGAACATGATGAAATAGATTTCGGATTTGTAGGCGATATTACCGAAAAAAGTATCAATAAAAAATTAATTTCAAAATTGCTTAAACTGGAATTGGTTCCTGTGTTTTCAGCAATTACTCACGATAAAAAAGGACATCTTTTCAACACCAATGCAGATACGATTGCTTCGGTTATTGCTCAGTCTTTATCAGTAAAATATGATGTTGAATTGTTGTATTGTTTCGATAAAGAAGGCGTTTTGGAAGATGTAAACAATCCTGAATCCGTTATAAAAAATATTTCTGAAGAAGAATTTTCAACCTTAAAAGAGGAAGGAAAACTTCACAAAGGAATCCTTCCAAAGTTAGAAAATGCTCTTGGAGCAGTAAAAAATAATGTAAAAAAGGTGTTCTTAATTAAAGAAACCGAACTAAAAAACCATATAGAAAACCATCATGCAGGAACTGAAATCTGTTTATAGTAAAGATGAATCACTGAATAATGCAGTAGAATTGTTGAAAAAACTGATTGAAATTCCGTCATTCAGCAAAGACGAATTTAATACGTCTGTGGAAATTGAAAATTTTTTCAAAAAACATCAGATTCCGACAAAACGTTTTAAAAATAACATCTGGGCAGTGAATAAAAATTTTGATGTTTTCAAGCCGTCAATTTTGCTGAATACGCATCATGACACCGTAAAACCGAATAAGGCTTACACGTTGGATCCGTTTTTGCCAATTGAAAAAGACGGAAAGTTATTCGGATTGGGAAGCAACGATGCAGGCGCTTCTTTGGTTTCGATGGCGCAGGTTTTTTTACATTTTTTTGATAAAGAAGATTTAAAATATAATTTAGTTATTGCTTTGACGGCCGAGGAGGAGATTTCAGGTTTTGATGGGATCGAAGCTTTATTTCCGCAGCTTCCCAATGTGGAGCTTGCCATTGTAGGAGAACCAACGCAGATGAATCTGGCGATCGCGGAAAAAGGACTTTTGGTTATTGATGGGGAAATGAAAGGTACTCCTTCTCACGCCGCTCATCCGAATAACGATAACTCGATTGTGAAATGTATGGAAGATCTTCAGAATATTCTGAGCTTCAAATTTCCAAAAGTTTCGGATTATTTGGGTGAGGTAAAGGTAACGTTATCAGGGATTCACGCTGGAGTTCAGCATAACGTCGTTCCGGAATCTTGTGCTTTTACTTTAGATGTGAGAGTTACGGATGAATATTCTAATAAAGAAGCATTTGAAATCATCCAATCACAGATGAAATCAACTTTAACGGCAAGATCGTTTAGATTAAATTCTTCAAAAATTGAGATGGAGCATCCGTTTGTTCAAGCCGGTTTGGAAATCGGAAGGACAACTTATGGTTCGCCAACTTCATCCGATCAGGCAATTATTCCTTGTACTTCTGTAAAGCTGGGGCCTGGTGACAGTAGGCGCTCTCACACAGCGGATGAATTTATTTTCATTGAAGAAATTGCAGAAGGAATTGAGATTTATATCAAGATTTTGGAGAAGGTTTTATAAGCTGGAAGCAGAAAACCTGATGATGGAGGTTTATGAACTCTGCAAAAAATGACTTAGGAAGCGGAGGCGTTAAGAAAATTGAAATTTAATCCGTTAAAAAATTCCCACTGTTTGAGCACGGGAGAAATTTTGAACCGAAGAACCAATGTTGATTCGTGCGAGTTTTGGGAATTTTAGGATTTAATTTTAATTTTTAGCCGGAGTTTGCAGTCTTGAACTTTTGTTTCTTTTGTTT
>DKLU01000217.1 GCA_002455915.1 Chryseobacterium sp. UBA6632 | reverse complement strand
TCCTTAAGCGGTTTACATACGTTTTAAAGTCTGAACTTTTATGCTGATTGATCACATACGAAAGATATTTGGTATTCGTATTAAGCTCGCCCGCCAAAAAAGGAAGCGACATATTCTTATTATTGTAAAGATTTCCTTTTTCAAAAGTTTCC
Source organism: Chryseobacterium sp. UBA6632 (assembly GCA_002455915.1). Taxonomy (GTDB): domain Bacteria; phylum Bacteroidota; class Bacteroidia; order Flavobacteriales; family Weeksellaceae; genus Chryseobacterium. The sequence goes on along the minus strand of DKLU01000217.1, from coordinate 4,100 downwards.
AGAAGTTCCAGTAATTTGGTTTCAGTTTCGGAGGTCATCAGAGATTCTGTTCTCTTTTTTATTTCTTCACTCTGCCCGATTTCAATCACTGAAATATTTGAAAAATCATCAATTTCCACCGCTTCATTATTATATGCAAAACTTACCTTCTTTTGGTTTCTGATGATATCTTTAAATTTAGCAAACTGTCTTTTCTGTTTAGAATTATAAAAAAAATAAAGCGCGATTAATGATATAATTAAAATAGCAATTACAATATTTTTAATAAGATTTATTTGATTTTGCTTTTTATAATAAACAGCGAAATTATCATAAGCGTCTGCAATGGTTTCCTGAACATTATTTTGATCATTTTTCAGATTTACAGACTCACTTTTAGGAATCTCAGATAAAGATGTTTTTTCCTGAGCAGAAATAAAGACAGCAAATATTAAGAAAAAAGCAAGTTTTAGAATATTTTTGAGCATTAATAATAAATTATTACTTTTTGTTTTATAATAATTCATCATTTTCATAGTTCTTAGTATTGTTTTGCACAAAAATACTAATATTTTATTTTTCAGTGAAATATCTACGTTATTTAATTTTTTTTAACACTAATTATCACTTTCAAATTGAATTTCGGAAGCTAATTTAGTCTTTCATTGAAATAGATTGTAACTATTTCAACACATTACACGACTTATGTGTTAAGTTAATTATTACATTTGTAACCATTAAAAAGTATTTATGAAAAAAATAGCAATATTCTCTTCATTATTCATCGGTGCATTGGCTTTTGCGCAAGGAATAAAATTCGAAGACAGCAATTTCGCAACCATTTTAGCTAAAGCAAAAAAAGAAAACAAATTGGTTTTTGTTGATGCTTACGCTTCTTGGTGCGGCCCTTGTAAACTGATGGTAAAAAACATTTTTCCGTTACAGTCTGTCGGAGATTATTATAATTCGCATTTCATCAATGCAAAAATTGATATGGAAAAAGGTGAAGGAATTGGGTTGGCAAAAAAATATAATGTGAAAGCGTTTCCAACGTATTTATTCATTAATGGTGATGGCGAGGAAGTTCACAGAACATTAGGCTATGTTGAAGAAAATGATTTCATTCAATTTGCAAAAGATGCAGGAGATCCGTCAAAAAGATTAACCGCTTTAAAGCAGAAATTCGAAAACGGTGAAAAAGATCCTGAATTCTTGAAAAATCTTGCAGGTCTTACGATGTATAATGATGCGGCATTTGCCAGCAGAGTTATGGAGCGTTATTTTGCTGCAAAAACGGAATACGATCAGGACGACATTCAAATGTTATTAATGGGCGCTCAGAACATGGATAGCCCTTTATATAAAATTTTCCAGACCAAAAAAGCTGAAATTTCTAAGGTGATTACACCTGAAAGATATGCAGACCTTGACAAAAATATTAAAATCAGCAATATTTTTAAAAAGTCATATAACGCAGAAGCAAAAACCTGGAATGACGATTATTTCTTAACAGAAGCTCAGAAATTTTTGTCTAAACCTGAAGCAGAAACAATACTGAAAAAAGCAAGAGCTAATAGAGCTTTAAGAGCAAAAGACATCCCGACTTACGAAAAGCTGACGTTGGAATTATACAAAGATACGACAGCTAACAGCTCTGAAGAACTGAATTCTCTGGCTTGGAATTTTTTTGAAAATGTAAATACAAAATCGTCTTTGGAAAAAGCAGTTACATGGGCTCAGGAATCTATTAAAAAGAATGAAAATTATGCCAATACAGATACTTTAGCAAATCTTTATAATAAAGTTGGAGATAAGAAAAATGCTAAACTATGGGCAGAAAAATCGATTGCTTTAGCAAAAGCAACAGGACAAGATTCTGGAGATACTGAAAAATTATTGCAAAGTCTTTAATTTTAAAGTTTTAAAACATAGAAAATCCGAAAAACGTATTGGTTCTTCGGATTTTTTTATTTTGCCACCAATGCACGAATAATCTCTTTATTTCAAATAAATAATTAGTGTATTCGTAGCATTTATTTTTAATATTGAAACAAAACACTTCCCCAAGTGAAACCACTTCCGAAAGCTGAAAGAAGAACTAAATCTCCTCTTTTTACTTTTCCTGCTTCAATCGCTTCACTTAACGCAATCGGAATAGAAGCTGCCGTTGTATTTCCATATTTTTGGATGTTGTTGAAAATTTTCTCGTCCGGCAAACCAAATTTCTGCTGTACAAACTGAGCAATTCTCAAATTTGCTTGGTGAGGAATAAACATATCGACATCATCGATTGTTTTTCCGGCTTTGTCTAAAGCTTCCTGCATCGTTTCAGGGAATCTCGTTACCGCGTGCTTGAACACAAAATTTCCGTTCATAATTGGGTAAACTTCCTTATCCGTTACATTTTCAGGATCTTTTCTCATTCTGTCACTCCAACCGAATTTAGAACCCGGGAATTGTGTACACAAATCATCGGCAAATTTCCCTTCAGAATGCATATTCATAGCTAGAATATCCCCAGCATTTTCATCTTCTGTCGCCGAAAGAACAACAGCTCCTGCCCCATCTCCGAAAATAACAGAAACACCTCTTCCTTCGTCTGAAAAATCAAGTCCGAAAGAATGAACTTCTGCTCCAACTACTAAAATATTTTTATAGGTTCCTGATTTAATGAAAGCATTCGCCACACTCATTGAATACACAAAACCTGAGCACTGATTTCTCACATCCAATGCTCCGATGGTATCGCAACCCAACATATCCTGAAGCAAAACGCCACATCCAGGGAAATAATAATCCGGAGAAAGTGTTGCAAAAATAATATAATCGATGTCTTTTGAAGTTAAACCTGCATTAGCAATCGCTTTTTCAGCAGCTTTAAAGCCTAGAAAAGCACTGGTTTCCTGAGAATCATATCTATTTTTTCGGTGTCTTCTTTCTTTAATTCCCGTTCGCTCCGTAATCCATTCGTCATTGGTGGTCATTAATTTTGCTAGATCATCATTGGTAACAACGTTATCTGGAACATAAAATCCGATCCCTTTTATTGTACTTTTAATCATATAGTTTTTTAATTTTGGCAAAGATAAACTTATTTAACACATAGTATTTCAAAATATTAGTATTTTTACTTTATGCCAATTGATACGATTTACAGAGATTCCCAGTGCGAATGGGTAGATGTGGAGGCTCCTACGCAGGAAGACCTGAAATTTATTCACGAAAGATACGAGATCAACAACCTTCTTCTGGAAGATACGATGGATCCGAATCACCTGCCGAAATATGAAGAAGACGGAAATGTAAAATTTTACCTTCTTCGTGAAAGTACTGAACTGGAAAGGAAAAACCTCAACACCATAAGCGATATCAGCACAAAAATCGGGATTTTCCTAATCGATAATACCATCATCACCATTCACAGGATGAAGACCAAAAGTATTGTTGAAACCAAGAAAAGACTTTCCCTTTCAAAAGATGAGACCACTCCGCAAAACATTGCGCTGATGATGGCTTTGCTAATTATGAAAAGTTTTGATGATGAATCGGTGAGTCTTCTGGAAACGATGGATAATATTGAAAACGAAATTTTCCTGAAAAATACCAATCACACTAATCAAATCCGAAGATTGTATAAACTTAAAAGAAAGTCTGGCTTAAATTCAAGAGTTTTGACAATTTCTACTGATGCTATTGATAAGTTTAAATTGCTTGGTTTGCAGGATTCTGAAGTGGTGGATTTAAAAGATAAACATAAAGATGTGGTTGCCGATTTCGATCATCTGAATATTCAGATTACCAACTTAATCGGGATGTTTTTGGCACTTTCAGACCAAAAAGCGAATCAGGTAATGAAAGTTTTGGCAATTTATTCGGTTTACTTTTTGCCTATTACTTTTATCGCCGGCGTTTACGGGATGAATTTCGATAATATGCCTGAACTTCACAATAAATATGGTTATTTTATCACCATTGGTATAATGGCTTTGGTTGTGATCTGTACTTTTATTTATGCAAGAAGAAAACAGTGGTAATTTTGGCTAAAGTTTTCTTGATTATAAATTTTATTTAATTGACTTTCATTGTATATATGACAACATCCCTAGCCCCGATCGCAGCAT
>DKLU01000141.1:12073-12634 GCA_002455915.1 Chryseobacterium sp. UBA6632 | reverse complement strand
AGCCGCTTTATTTTTACGCTCGTCAGCAGGAAGAGATTCTACTTTTTGTCCGCCAAAAACCTGACCTTTTTCTTCGATTTTTTTAGCGATATATTCCGAAGCCATCTCGATCACTTCTAAACTGTTGATATAAGATTCGTAAGAAGTATCTCCCCAAGTGAACAATCCGTGGCTGCCTAAAACAATTCCTCTGATTCCAGGATTATCATTTAAACATTTTTCCAATTGCAACCCTAAGTCGAAACCTGGTTTTTGCCAAGGAACCCAACCCATTGTATCACCCCATATTTCTTTGGTAACCGCTTCACTGTCTTTCGCTGCAGCAACCGCAATAAGAGCATCCGGATGAAGGTGATCGATATGTTTGAATGGAAGTAAACCATGAAGAGGCGTATCAATAGAAGGCGCTTTGCTGTCTAAATCGAAGATACAGTGATTGAATAAACCTACCATTCTGTCTTCGTCAGCTAATCCTTGATAAACATTTTTAAGGTTACGAAGTCTTTCTGTGTACAAACCTGCAATTCCTTTTCTCGTCAGCGTTCCGATGTCTCCACCTGA
>DKLU01000141.1:11583-11934 GCA_002455915.1 Chryseobacterium sp. UBA6632 | reverse complement strand
ATTACCTCAACTTCTTCGTTAGTTAATGGATCTTTTTCGATGGTTTTGCAACTTGTGTTTCCGCCTCCGTAATTGGTGATTCTAAGGTCTGCCCCCAAGATGTTTGAACGGTATAAAAATAAAGCAACCTGATCATCTCCGAAAGATGCTGCTTTTTCATCATCCCACAAATAGTCTACGTATTTGAATGTTTTTACTTTTTCCATTGTTTATCTTATATTTCTAAAATTCTAAATCAAAATTAGACTGTTATATTTTGTACAGCATCCCGTACTATACTGCTTAATGCCTGAATTAAGGATAAATTAGCGTTTATATAATTTTTTATTGAATTTATCTTTTATAATGGTC
>DKLU01000141.1:0-11441 GCA_002455915.1 Chryseobacterium sp. UBA6632 | reverse complement strand
TTTATCTTTTATAATGGTCTTATTTTGATTGTTGGTTATTAATATTTTGTGATTAAGCGTTTAATTTTTATCATTAAAATTTTACCTGTAAAAAATACAGCCATCAATTATTTAATGAATATTTTAAATTATATTGAATTAATATCCAGGCAACTGAGTTAAATTAGGATTATCAATCAACGGATGACCTGCAGAAGCTGCTGCAAATGGAAGCAATTCTGTTTTATTAGGCACAAATCCGTAGAAAAGACCATCGCCGCCACCTTCGATCCAATTCGGATATGCTCCGCCGTTTTCAGCAGAACCTGTAGGCTTGGTATAAATAATATTTCCAATCTGAAGTTGATTAAAGCCTGCCGTAAACCCTACCGCTTTTCTTGCATTACCATTAAATGTACTTGTATACGCCTGGAACATGTTTACAGGATACCATTTGTCATCAGCTACGGAAGTTTGTCCGTTCGCTAGTGCTATAGCCTTTAAAGTCGTTTGATAAGCGGCATAACCTGATGAACTGGTAGGAACTGCCTGAACCTGCGCAATCTGTGTAGGATCAGTTAAATCAATATAAGTAACTGCCAAAAACGGATCTCCGTACACCTGCGCGTTCTTGTGATATTTATAAAGACGATAAATTGGTGTTGCAGCAAACTGACCTGTACGGTTTGAAAGGTTTTTCATCGCCTGCTTTGTAGCATCAATTTCACTTGCGATACGATTCATTCTGATTAAATCGGTACGAAGCATAAACTCATCTGAAAATTCCCATTTACGCTCCTGAACAATAGCAGATTCGAAAGCCTGCTGACCACTTGGAATTGCCATAGAACCGATGCCTGCACGATTTCTAACCTGTTGCAAAGCGGCGATACCAGCAGCTGTTGGCCCTCCATTTAAATAATTCTGTGTTTCGGCATACATCAATAATACATCAGCATATCGAATGATTGGAATATTCAGGTTACGGGCATCTGCCGCCTGTGGCTCTACACACCAAGATATTCTAAACTTACCCGGCATAATACAGGAATAAGTAGTTCCTACATCTACCCAAGTATCGGATGCCGCCCCAGTATTTAAGAAGTAGATGCTGTATGAAGTCGTTGCAACATCTCTGCGCTTATCTGCTGCATTAAAAGACAGATAATAACTTGGAAGTATGAACTGCAAAGCTTTACGAGAACCATACGTTCCCCCTCTTGAACCCGGATGTGCGTACACTCCAAACGCTGAGTTTGTGTTAGGACCGTATTCAGCAATGTGCCAAAGCATCTCCTGATTTACGGCTGAAAAGTTTCTTCTGTCGAAATTGAACCACAATGCTTCAAAACCACTTTTGCCCCCTTGAGCCTGCACCAAACTATTGGTACCACCATTAATAACAGCAAGAGCTGCTGCATCTGCAATTTGATATAATTGTTGTACTCTGGCGTTATCAGGACGACGAGACATCGTGCCGGGTGTGCCTGCATTCAGATCCCAACGAAGAGAATATCCTGCGGCATACAAAGCAATTCTTGCTAGAATGGCATTGGTAGACTGTTTATTTAATCTTTCCGGAGTTCCGTTAGATACAGGCATACTGTTGATAGATTCCTGAATATCAGCAATAACTTTATCGTAAATTACATCACGAGAAGCACGCTTAGGATATAAAGTACTTGGATCATTAGGATCTGCTTCCTCTAAAGGTATCCAAATAGCGGGTACATCACCATAGACTCTGATTAGATTATAGTAACAAAATGCACGAATAGCTTTGGCTTCCGCTAATAATGCATCACGCTTTGAGCTAGCGGGAAGTTCTGGTAATCTGTCTATTGCAATATTGGTTCTCTCAATCACCGCATACATAGCTGAATATATCCCAGTAACGGTATTCGGAGTATAAGCATCATATTGATAATTACAAATATTGTATTTAGAATTATTGGTAGATCCGTCTTCTGCAGAGTGCGTAACGGTATCTCCCGCACCTAACTGATAAAACATTTCGGTAGGAACAAGACCTCTGTAAAGACCCTGAACGAAAGCATCTGCTGTTTCTAAATTAGTAAATACCGATTCTGTATCTGATGAGTTATATGCTGGCTGATTTAAAAACTCATCACTGCACGAATTGATTCCCAAACCTGCAACCAAAATAGTTGGAACGATGATTAGTTTTCTTAAAAGATTTTTATTAAATATATTTTTCATGATGGAAAACAATTAAATATTAAAAAGTAAGATTAATACCCAAAACATAGCTTCTGGATCTCGGAAATGATGAAGTATCATATCCCGGAGAAACCGTAACACCACTTGCTGCAGAAACTTCAGGGTCAAAACCTGAATATCCTGTAATCGTCGCTAAATTATTAACAGTAGCATAAATACGAGCATTCGCCAATCTTACCGTACTTAAAAATTCTTTAGGGAAAGAATATCCTAACGTTACCATTGAAATCCTTAGATAAGAACCATCTTCCACATAATAGGATGAAGGATATGTAATGTTAGCCGTATTGGTATTGCTTAAACTCCAAAGGCTTGAATCTTCATTAGGATTCAGTTCTTTTAATCTTGTTAAATTCGTTGTTGCCTGCCCTGTATTAGGATCAATTAAATGATAATAATTATTCCCAAATTCTGTAGGTACATTCTGGTAAACTCCGTAAGGACTTAAACTTTGCTTGGTCGCGTTATAAATATCACCACCTACACTGAATTTTAAGAATACTGCTAAATCGAAACCTTTATAAGAGAAATTATTACTGATACCTCCAATAAAATCAGGAGTACCGTTACCTATTTTCACAAGCTTTCTTGTAAACTGATCTCCAGCTTCGTTGTCTGCGGCAAACTTCATATCTCCAGGTTTAGGAGTTCCAGATGCTGGTTTTACCACTCCTGGTTTTAAAGTTAATGTTCCGTTTGCTGCCTGTATAAAGTCATCGGTTGTATAAATACCCTGATAAACATATCCATACATATCTCCTAATTCTTCTCCCACTGTAGCATAATACGTTACCATACCCGCTCTGTTACTGCCTACGCTGAAGGTTCTGAAGGTTCTACCCTCGTCAAGAGACAATACTTTTGATTTGTTAAAACCTATATTAGCATCTGTAGACCATCGGAAATTTTCAGATTTTAAATTGATAGAATTTAAAGTGAATTCCATCCCTGTATTTTTCATAGAGCCAATATTCAGATATTTGCTTTTGTATCCTGTAGAAGCAGGCAACACAGTTTCCAATAACATGCTGCTTACATTGTTATTGTACCATTCCGATGTTAATTTAATTCTATTATTAAATAAAGCCAAATCGACTCCTATGTTGGTAGACCTCATCTCTTCCCACTGTACGATACGGTTTCCAAGTACACTGCTGGTTACCAATGCCAAATTTCCCACCGTATTATTCGATGGATAATCAGTTGCCACGACATTTGTTCTGAAAACATTATTTGGGATACTGTTGTTACCAACGATACCATATTCAAATCTGAACTTTAGATCATTGATATAATTTTCAATTTTTGAGTTTTTCCAGAAACCTTCTTGTGATGTTCTCCAAGCCGCAGCTACGGAAGGAAATGTTCCATATTTTTTACCCGGACCAAATTTTGAAGAACCGTCTCTACGGATTGTTCCTGTTAATAAATATCGATTATCATAATTGTAATTTACACGACCAAAATATGACAACAGAGCATTGCTGGATTTATCTGTACTTTTATCAGCAACCGTAGCATTTGATACATCATCCAACCCATAATTTAAAATAGAAGGAAATTTTATCAGTCTCATGCTGTTACTTTCATTTTCCTGATAAATTATTTCATTACCTACTAAAGCAGTTAAACTATGTTTCTCACCAAAGCTTTTATTATAGGTTAAAGTATTAGTGATCTGATATCGATACGCCTCTGAGTTTGCGATGCTTCCGTTGATCCCCGTATTTATAGGATCAGTAAGAAAAGCTCGTGAATTTTTATCTGAAAATGAAGTAGATTTGCTGTTCGTCCAGTTATAAGAGCCAGCCGTTCTGAATGTTAAACCTTTAAATAAATCAAATTCAAGCCCAACATTCGCCAAAAAGGTTCTCGCACGTCTGTTTTGTGTGGATGCTGCCGTTTCTATATATGGATTTTCTGTATCAAAACTTGAATCTAATGCTGAATAATCAGGGAAAGTCTGCGTATTAAACAATTGATCCTGTGTAAACAAAGTACCTCCCGTAATAGGCTGAAGCAATATTTTTTTCATTCCTGAATACGCTCCACCTCCGTTTGTAGAATTGGAAGTAAACATAGAACTGAAATCCAAACGAATTCCTTTATATAGTTCTGAATTGATATTGGCGCGTAATGAATTTCTTGTTTCACTGAAATTTTGCAGCAAACCATCCTGCTTATTGTAATTATAACTGATGAATGCCTGCGTTTTATCGGTACCTGCAGAAACGGTAACGTTATGGTTCTGCGTAAGCCCTGTTCCGCCAAGCATTTTTTCCTGCCAGTCTAATACAGGCGCCGATGCGTACCGATCACTTATCCTTTGGTACACGCCTGTATAAAATCCCGGAGAATCTGTTCCTAAATTATTATCAAATACATTACTCCATTTGGTTGCGTTTCCTCCTAACTGAGATAATTCGTATTGATATTTAACATATTGCTCTGCATTGGAAACCATATCCAATTTCTTGGAAAGCATATCAAATGACATAAAAGAATTATAGCCAATCGTAATTCTTCCTTTTTTTCCCGTTTTTGTTTTAATAACAATAATACCGTTTGATCCACGGGCTCCATAAATGGCAATAGCAGAAGCACCTTTCAATACATCTATACTTTCAATATCATTAGGATTAATAATATTCAATGCATTATCGAGCTGAAAACCATCTACAATGTAAAGTGGCTCTGTTCCCTGAGTAATAGATGCTCCTCCCCTTACTGTCACGTTAGCGCTCGCACCAGGAGCTCCACCAGCTGTTACGATATTCAAACCCGCTGCTCGCCCCTGCAATGCCTGTAAAGCATTCATAGCGGGTGTTGCGGCTAGATCTTTTGCTGAAACTGAAGATACAGATCCGGTAAGGTCAGATTTTTTCACTTTTCCATAACCGATGATGACCACCTCATCAATATCTTTTGTGTTCGTTTTCACACTATCACTTACTCCTTTCTGCCCCCAGACAAAACTAGCTGAAAGCATAAAAGCAGGAAACACGATCCGCTTTATATTCTGATGTTTAATTATTAAAGACATATGTTAGTTTTTATAAGGATTTATAATATTGCATCACAATGTTACATTCTTGTCACATTTCCTGCATCCTGCAATATCCTGTATCCGATTTTTCATAATTTAACTTAATTAGCTATAAATATTTTAGATAAATTTTAAAATTGATAATAATTTGATGATATAATTCAGAATAAACATAAAAAAACACAACACTACTCACTTCAAGACAAAAAAGGCAGCTGAAAAAATCACTGCCTTACTCAATTTGAATTTTAAACTATATGTTATATGAATATTGTGAAAAATTAATGATTATGTATTTTTTAAGATTTTATCGTAAAGAATTTCCGTATCCTACGATCAGAATTGAAATAAACATCACCACCATCCCAATCATAATGGTAGAAATGGTTTTCTTGGAAACGCCTTTCCATTCTTTAATGATTACACCCCACAAATTGGCAATTAAAATGATGAATGCCATGTGCAAGATCCATGAACTTGGGCCGTTCCCCATTTTACTTTCTCCCATTCCGTAGAAGAAAAACTGCAAAAACCACATGGTTCCGGCAAGCGCACAGAAAATAATATTCTTTGTAAACGGAACATTCTTTTTGGTATAATCGCTGTAAGATTTATTTTTAAATGATAAATAAAGACAACCGATAAGATTGGATGCCATACCGCCCCAAAGGACAACAACATACGTTACATTATTCTGGAAAAGGAATTCTCCCTGCCCCGGATTGGCAAGCTTCCAAGCATCATTAGCGACAATTGCCATTGGTTTTCCGGCCTCAAGACCAAAATTAAAACATGCACTTAAAACACCTGAAATAATGGCTACAACAAGTCCTAAACCGAATTTATATTCCGTTTTTACCTCCATCCCATGAGGATCAACAGCTTCTGTCTGAAGTTCTTTGTCTTTCATTACTCCGGCTTTTCCGCTGATGATAATGCCGACAACACAAACCAAAAGTCCTAATAAAACAAATTGCCCCCAAGAGTTTGAAAGCATTAAACCAATATTATCTTTACCTTCCTGTGGCGAAAATTCGTAATAAATAGAAGGGAGAAGAGAGCCTATAACCATCGTTAGCCCCAACATAATACTGCTTCCCAATGCTACCCCAAGGTAACGAACGCCTAAACCGTACATAAAACCGCCGATTCCCCAAAGGGCACCGAACATAAATGTTAATCCTAAAATAGATGAACTTTCATTCTGAATAATATCCCAAAAGTTAGGAATAGTAAGAAATGCGGCAAACGGCGGAACGATAATCCAAGAAAAAACGCCACCAATCAACCAAAAGGTTTCCCATTGCCATCCTTTTACTTTCTTGTAAGGCAAATAAAAACTGCCCGAAGAAAAACCTCCTAAAAAATGGAAAATAACTCCTAATAATGCATTCATAATTTATTCTTCTTGATTGATTTTGAAAATTAACAAGATGGAACCGATTGCGCATCTTGTACTGTCATGCCTAAATTTTTGAAAAAATAAGATTTTTTTCCATGTTTTACATCTAATTTGTAAATCAATGATCTATTAAGAGTTATGATTAATTTTGAACAATTTTAATTCAAAACTATTTTCCAAAATAAGGCTCGGGTTTGAGTTTTAATTATAAATGGAAACCTATTAAGCGAAAAAATAGAGATTCTATAAAAGCTCACCTTCCCCCGATTTTATCGATCAACTGTCTTTTTAGGCATAAAAAAACCTAACGGTTAAAAAATCCGTTAGGCTTGAATCTCCCCTTTGGCAAAAGCCTTTTAATAGATCTTATATTGAAATCGGGCTAAAACCCAACTCTTTATTTTAACTTGTAAACTTCACTTGCTGCAAGCAATACACAACCCAATCCATAATCTTCAAAATCAGGGATTTTATCAACCGCTAAAGGCTGTCCATCCTTCGGTTCTTTTCCAGTACCCTGAACCCAGCCTAAAAATCCGTTCGGCTGAACAGAATCTTTTACAATCGCATTCCAAGCCTTGATTAAAACAGGAAGATATGTTTTCTTATCAATCAAACCTTTATTAATTCCATAAGCCATTCCGTAAACGAAAAGTGCTGTTCCCGTCGTTTCTTTTCCGCCGTAATTCGTTGGATCATGAAGGCTTACATTCCAAAAACCATCTTCTCTCTGAATCGGAAGCACCGCTGATAAAAGGTCTTTATAATCCTGCAAATATTCTTTATAATGAGAATCAGATTTTGGAGTGTCTTCCAAAGTACGCGCCAATGCAGCCACTACCCAACCGTTTCCGCGGCTCCAATAGCAATCTTCACCATTCGGTTCTTGGTAAGGCGGAACAAAATCTTTATCTCTCCACCACAATTTATCCTTCACGTTGTACAAACCATTTCCGCCATGTTTGTATTTCGTATAAGCATACATTTCGTAGTTTCTGTCGAAATATTTTTGGTCGCCAGTGATTTTACCTAATTTCGTAAAAATAGGCATGCTCATCTGTAAAGCATCAATCCACCACCAATCATCCACTTTTTTTGTGGCAATCATGCTATCCATTGCTGCTTTTACGTTTTTGATTCTTTCCGGATTTTTTCTACCGTCGATTTCGTAAAGATCAAGATACGTTTGTCCGCAAGCCTGATGATCAGCATTTCTTGTATACGTTCCACGCTGTAAATTCCAATCGTGGTTATTTGCCCACGACATGGCGTAGTCGTAATATTCCTTTTTCTTGTCTACCGAATACAAAGCCATCAACCCTTCATAATAAACTGCTCTCGTCCACAAATTACTCGGCCAGACTTTTTTACCAACAATATCTTTTTTGGTATCGGGCCATTTATCCATAAAATATTTGTTGGTACGTTCTGCCACTTCCAAAACTTCTTTTTTATTGGGAAGTGCTGGCTTTTGTTTTTGTGCCGAACACGAGGAAAAACCTCCGAGCATTATAGCAACAAAACTTGCTGTTAATAGTTTTTTCATAAGTATATATTATTTTTCTATTTTAATTTGTTTAAACGCTACGAGCGCAAAGTTTTTGTTAATTAAATCCTGCATATCTTTATGATCGCAAGGGCACTCTGTTCAGCAAATGATAGCAGAAAAAATTTCTACAGTATCGTGCAAAGCATTATTTAATATATTTTTTTAGGTCGCAACCTTTTAACTGCTTAATACCTTTTGTTACCAATTCTGCGTTTACAATTGCGCCTTCTTTATTGGTGTGGGTATGATCTTTCGGGAAATAAGCTTTCACTTTTTCAGCACCCATTTTTTCATATTTTTCGATGACCATTTTATTTAAATCTAAAAAATAAGCTCCGGTTTGCTGCGCTACTTCTTGAGCCCAAACTCCGTATTGATCTTTTTCAATTTTCCCTTTTTCATTAAACTTATTTCTCGGAATAGGCGAAACAATAATCGGAATAGCTCCTTTAGATTTCGCTTCATTCGCATATTTTCTCATATAATATCCGAAAGTATAAACGGTTTCATTCACCTTTCTGATGGGATTGTAAATATCTTTTGATTCTCCCCCAATGCCTTTGATTGTTCCTCTTGCTCTCAAAGTATCTGCTAATTCTCCACCATCGTTATGACCAAACTGCATTAAAACATAATCACCTTTCTTAATAGTTTTCATAATAGAATCCCATCTTCCTTCTGTTAAAAAAGTTCGGCTGCTTCGTCCGCCTTTTGCGTGATTCTGAATTTCAATTTTGTCGGTATTTAAAAACATATCCATGAAACTTCCCCATCCCCAAAGTGAATCAGCACCTTTTCCAGAACCATTTTGTACTGTTGAATCTCCGATGATGTATAAAACAGGTTTGTTTTGAATCTTGTGAAATGAAGCTGCAATCATTACGATTAAAGCAATAGCCGGAAGTAAGAATTTTATTTTCATAGTTTATTTTTGAGATTTTACAGTTACAATATTTGGTTGAGGAACTTCTTTCACCGATTCATCCAGATAATAATCTGTATGCGGTGGTTGATTATAGCCTACATTTTGCCAAACAATACTCAATCGATATTGCGGATTATGCATCAAAGTGTACAATCTGTGTTTCGTAGGAATTGTTGTACTGAAAATCCTCAATTCCTGATTATCGGCTGTTCTATAAATCAATTCCTCACGCCAGTCTCCGAATAAATCAGCGACCAAAGATGGGTTTTTCTTGGTTCCGTTATTCGATTCGCACTGGAAATTTTTAGCATCAAATATGACATTTGATTTTTCTTTCTTCCAATCCCATTTTGAAACAACAGTTCCGTCCAAAATTTCGCTTAAAAAATCGCCGTCCCAATAAATTCCCATATTACAAGCCGGAGTTTTTTCTGCTATTTTCTTTCCTTTTACATCATAAAGTCCTTTAACTCCTGCTCCTGCTGCCCAAGATTCCGAACCTTCGTAACGAGGATCGATGTTTAAAGACAACCCTCTTCCCGGACCTTGAAATTTGCTGTCTTTACTATAAATTAAAGAAGGTAGTTTCCACAAAACTTTTCCGGTTTTTCCGTCTCTAAAATGTGCTCCCGCATCATCAAATCTCTCCTGAATATCAAAAATTTCAAGTCCCGGATTGGATGGATCCAAATCTCCAACATGCAACGCATCTCCGTGACCGTAACCTGTACTATTCAAAACTTTTCCGTCATCATCGACGGTCATTGCTCCGAAAATAATTTCATCTTTTCCGTCATTGTCAACATCGGCAATGCTCAGATTATGATTTCCCTGACCTCTATATTTTTTATTTTCTTCCGAACTTTCGGTATCAAAAAGCCAACGAAGACTCAATTTTCTGTCTTTATAATCCCAAGCTGCAATCGCAGTTCTAGTGTAATACCCTCTGGACATAATCACACTCGGCGTTTTCCCATCGAGGTAAGCAACAGCTCCCAAAAATCGGTCGATGCGGTTTCCTTTGGCGTCGCCCCAGGTTTCGGTCATTTCTTCGTTGGTCGGATTTAAACTTCCTGCAAATCTTGGAACTTCATAGTTTACGGTGTGAATTTCCGCTCCGGTTTGCCCATCGAAAACCGTCAGGAATTCCGGTCCGGAAAGAATCATTCCGTTTTCGTTGACGTAATTTTTCGTTGGGTCACCAATATATTTTCCTTTTCCGTCTTTGCTTCCGTCTGCGGTTTTCATTACGATTTCCGCCTTTCCGTCCTGGTCTAAATCGTAAACCAAAAACTGCGTGTAATGTGCTCCTTCCCTAATGTTTTTGCCTAAATTAATTTCCCACAAAAACTGTCCGTTCAGTTTATAAGCCTGAATAATCGGCGGATCTGTTTCTCCTTTCTGACTATTGTCGTGTGATCTTCCGGTTTGATGAAGAATGATTTCGTATTCGCCGTCGCCATCTAAATCCGCAATTGAAACGTCATTTGGAGTGTAACCAGCTGGTGTTTTCAGCGGAATTGAAAAATAAGGTTTTTGATTCGCTGTGTATTTTGCAAAATCTTGGTCAACGTCCTGATGTTGTGTATTTGATTTAACGAAATAGGTGTAACTCTTCGCTTTATCAGCGGTTTTATCTAAAAAATTGGTTTCGTTGAGCAAAGGTTTTTCATTCAGCTTTTTGGTCTGATTGTTTTCTGTGCGATACACATCAAAATGCGTATTCTGAGCTTCCGTGCCCAGCAAACGCCAACTTACAAAAACGCCTGATTCTGCAGGAGTCGCAACGATTCCTCTTTTCAGATATTCCATTTGTCTTTGGGCAAAGAATGTTTGCGAAAGAAATAGAGCGGATGTAATGAATATGTATTTAGTTTTCATAATGCACATTATTTTTCACTTTTTCTATTAACAGAAAATCCCGATGGGATTTTAAATAGTTCCGTTAGAAACGGACTGCTAATAGCAAATAATTATTCAATGAATTAAAGCTCTGGAAGAGCGACCTGTAAATTTTATTTCAATTTTTTAATCGGACAAGAATAAATATTTTTATGTTTTGGCTGAAGCCGAATTTGAAACTTCATTTTTTAACGGGCTAAAGCCCGTTTCTATTGATTTAGTCCTTTCTGATTCCAATCCTTGTGAAGATTTTGAACCCCGAAAAGAATTTACTGCTTTTCTAAACCTTATAGGTTTTAGAAACCTATAAGGTTTGTACAGTTGAATCTCTCGCAGCCGACCTGAGTGGAGCTCTTTTTGTCGCAGCAAAGCGGAGACAAAAAAGCGGGAACGGAGG
>DKLU01000142.1 GCA_002455915.1 Chryseobacterium sp. UBA6632 | reverse complement strand
CAACAAGTTGATTTGATGAAGCTATGTTTTCAAGCTTCGCGAAGCAAATTCATTTGCCTTTGCCTTCTAAAAAATAACCAGAGCTATAAAATCTTTGCGTTTAAAAAAAGATCATGATAATCTAAAATAAATCTTGAATCAAAATTTTAAACAGGCTCTTAACGAAAAGAATTAAACTTTCTCTCCATTCACAAATACCTCATATCCGATTTCTACATTCGGTTCTAAAGTTTTAGAAACAGAACAATACTTTTCGAAAGACAACTGAGCGGCTTTCTGTGCTTTTTTAGGATCAATATTTCCTTCAAGAAGAAATTTTACAGTAATTGCCTTGAAAGGTTTTGCATCTTCCACCTGCACTCTCTCCCCTTCAACCTCAGCTTTGAAATCTGTAATCTCCTGTCTTTGCTTTTTCAAAATAGAAACCACATCTATCCCACTGCATCCCGCAACTGCCATCATCACACTTTCCATTGGCGAAACACCTTTTGCCCCGGGCTGCGAAGTATTATCTAAAAGAATTGAATTTCCCTGAGAATTGGTACATTCAAACAAAAAATCATCATTGATTCTATTAAGTGTTATTTTCATTTTTTGAAATTATATTTAAAGTGCTTCGACAGACTCAGCATGACATTCTAATTAACAGTTTTTAAACAGTAAATTTTTAGCGATGTCATGCTGAGCGTAGTCGAAGCATTTATTGTTAATAAACCTTTTACAAATCTATAAAATTCCTCTCGCTTTTATCTCCAGATATTTATTGATAACGTCGATATTTAAATTTTCGGGAAGCGTATACACTGTATAAATACCGTATTTACGAAGTTCCTGAATAATTAATTTCTTTTCGAATTCAAATTTTTCAGCAATAATTTCATCATAAATTTCCTGCATACTTTCAGGATTCTGATGGATCAATGTCTGCAATTCTGCATTTTTAAAGAAGACAACCACCAATAAATGATTTTTGGCAATTCCGCGAAGATATTTTAGCTGACGGTTTAATCCGTCCAGTGTTTCAAAATTGGTAAAAAGTAAAATCAAACTTCTCTGATTGATCGAATATTTCACATCCTGATACAATCTGTTGAAATCACTTTCAAAAAAATTGGTATTGATATTATAAAGCGCTTCAGAAATTTTCTTCAGTTGTCCGGATTTGTTTTCCGCGGCAATTTTATTTTCTGTTTTCTTTGAGAAAGTCATCATTCCGGCGCGGTCACCTTTTTTCAGAATAATATGAGAAAGCGCCATCGTTGCATTGATTGAATAATCGAGCAAACTCAAACCTTTAAACGGCATTTTCATAGTTCTTCCCGTATCGATCAACATAAAAATACGTTGTGATTTTTCATCCTGAAACTGATTCACCATCAAACGATTCGTCTTGGAAGTCGCTTTCCAATTGATGGTTCTGATGTCGTCACCCGGAACATATTCTTTGATCTGTTCAAATTCCATCGTGTGACCCAATTTGCGGATTTTTTTGATTCCACCCAATAGAAATTCACTTTGAACAGCCATCAATTCATACTTTCGAAGATGAATAAAAGACGGATAAGAAGCCAAACTTGCATCCTTCTGAAACCTGAACCTTTTTGAAACCAAACCAATCGGCGATTCCACATAAATATTGAGGCTTCCAAAACTGTATTCTCCTCTTTCTTTCGGTTCTAAAATATATTGGAAATACGTATTTTTTCCGGAATCGATTTGTTTTGAAATGACAAAATCCCTTTTCTGAAACTGAAACGGAATTTCATCAATAATTTTAACATTAATCTTAAACCCGTAATTATTTTTAACATCAACTTTCACCGGATTTTCATCCCCATTGGATAATTTTTCAGGTAAAATTCGCTGAGCTAGCACCGTATCTTTCGGATTAAATAACAGTAAATAATCTACCATCGCCGCCAAAAAGCACAACAGCAAAACGATATGAGCCACCCACATCAAAAAAGGAAAGAAAAATGCAAAGACATATAAAATCCCCACTCCGATGAGCGTGAAGAAAAAACGGGTATTGATGTATAAGTTTTTCATTTATATAGGTTGCAGGTAGAAGATTTTAGGTTGCAGTTTTTGTGAGCGTTTTATTTTAGAGAATTAATAAGTCCGTTTAGCATTTTCGAAATTTCGATAATATCATTATTTAATTTTAAATATTCTTCTTCATTTAAAAATTTGAGGTTCTTAGAAATAATTAATTGAGTTTCAACTTCCGCACAGCTTCCTCTTGAAATTTTTAAAAACTGTAAATAATCAGGTTTACTTCTTCTGGAATTTCCTTCAGCAATATTGGATGGAATCGAAACGGAAGCTCTTCTTACTTGAGATTTTAAACCAAAGGTTTCATCTTTAGGAAAGGTATCAGTTATCTTGTAGATTTCGGTTACAAAATCAATAGATTTTTGCCAAACTAAAAGTTCTTTAAAATTAGCCATATATAAAATTGTTAAACACAGAATTGCAAACTATAACCTAACACCTCTAACCTGC
>DKLU01000214.1:5810-13022 GCA_002455915.1 Chryseobacterium sp. UBA6632 | reverse complement strand
ATGTTACAATCACAGTCAAAGAAAAAGGAAAAACTGCCAAAACAGTAGAGAAACAGGAAAACCTTCCCCATTTTATTCAATTTGGAATAATGTCTAAAAATCACGAAGCGTTTAGAAATAAATATAAAATTGATGTAAAATATGAAAACTGTGTGATCAGTCCGACCGCTTCAAAAATGGCAAAAGAAAACAACCTTGCGATTGCAAAGTTGTTGACTGAAAAATATGGTGATAGCTGGAAAAAAGAGCTGGAAATTATTCCTTACGGGTTATAATTTACTTTCCTCTTCCAGTTCTATTTCGTGTCTTAATTGGGCTTTGTATAAAGTGGCGTAATATCCGTTTTTATCCAGAAGCTCCAAATGCTTACCTTCTTCAACGATTTTACCATGTTCCATTACGATAATTTTATCGGCTTTTTCAATGGTTGAAAGTCGGTGTGCGATGATAATAGACGTTCTGTTTTTCGTGATTTTTTCCGTTGCTCTTTGGATTAATTTTTCACTTTCGTGGTCGATGGAAGAAGTGGCTTCATCTAAAATTAAAATCTTTGGATCTGATAAATACGCTCTCAGGAAAGACAACAGCTGTCTCTGACCAAGAGAAATCGACGAACCCCTTTCGCTCACCACATAATCGTAACCGCCCGGAAGTTGCTCGATAAACTGATCTACCTCAATTTCTTTTGCTCCGGCTTTTATTTTATCTAAAGTAATGGTTTCATCACCAAACGAAAGATTTTCAAAAATACTTCCGTGGAAAAGGAAAACATCCTGTAGAACCACTCCGATATGGCTTCTCAGGTTGTACAGTTCGTAATCCTTCAGATTAACATCATCAATTAAAATATTTCCTGAATTAATATCATATAATCTTGTAATCAAGCTGATAATGGTAGATTTTCCCGCACCGGTTGCTCCAACGATTGCAACAGTTTCTCCCGGATTTACTTTAAAATCAATTCCTTTTAAAACCTCCTGCTTTTCATCGTATGCAAAACGTACATCCTGAAATTCAATCTTACCATTGAAATGATCTTTCTTTACCGTTCCCTCATTTGGCATCGCAAAATCTTCATCCATCAGTCCCAATACTCTTTCCGCTCCTACAATTCCTCTCTGGATATTGTTGAACCTATCAGCAATTTGTCTCAAAGGACGAATCAACATAGAAATATATTGAATAAATGCAATCACAACCCCTGCACTAATCGTGATATAACCTCCATAAAAAAGGATAAACCCGATGAAAAGTGAAGAAATTAATTCCACCACAGGAAAGAATAATGAAAAGATGAAAACGGTTCTCAACAAAGCTCCTTTCAGGGTAATATTAATATCATCAAACTTTTTAAACTCAGAATCCTGTCTGTTGAATACCTGAATAATCGACATTCCCGCAAGTCTTTCCTGAACAAAAGAGTTTTGATTGGCCGTCCAGTTTCTTTCATCTCCAAACGCCTTTTTAAGTCTTTTTTGGAAAAATCTTGTGATAACGACCATTAATGGTAAAATTCCGAGTGTGATATAACTTAAATGAACATCTGTGCTGAACATCATAATCAGCACAAAAACAATTCTCAGAATATCTCCGAAAACCATTAAAAAGCCATCTGTATAAACTGTGGCAATAGTTTCCACATCACCAACTGCTCTTGTTACCAGTTGCCCAATAGGTGTTTTATCAAAAAAAGAGGTTTTAAAGTAAATCAGCTTTTCATATAATCTCTGTCTGATGTCTCTGATTACATTTTGAGAAATATAATTGGAGAAATACACTAAAAAAAAGTTCAGCACGGTCTCAGCAAAAACCAATCCTACCAGCAGATAAATATGCTTCATCATCAACGCTTTATCCTGCAGCTTTGTGATGTCATTATCTACCACTTGCATCGTAAGATAAGGTCTGTAAGTAGAAACTATTGAAAGTATGATAGAGATTATCAGGGTGATGATGAACCAGGAACGAAACTTCATCCCAATAAAGAACAGCCTCTTAATAATATCCCAAGTATCTTGTTTTTTCATTGTTCGAATTGAAGAAAGAATTAATTTAAAAATTCTCTGCAAAAATAAGACTTTCCAAATTGACAGGCTTTACAAGTTTATGAAATACTCATGAAAATTACAGATAGGTGTTATTTATGGTATAGATGAAAGATAAAGTCGATTATATCTTTTAAAAACACACTCCTTATCTATATTTCGTTGTGATACTTAACAAAAAATCGAGAGGAATAAAATTATCCCATCTTTTTTATTTCAAATTATTCCCTAAAAGCCCAAAAAGGATTTTATCTCTGATTTCATCGGTAATTTCAGTTCCTGAATCAATATTTCTTTTGAACCAGAAATAAGAATTGTTTAAAGTATGAAGAATAAAACGTGTGGTAAAAGCCGGAGATTTGAGTTCCCAATTTTCTGCCTGATAAATTTCAGAGATCAAATTTTCAACTTCCTGCTGATAATTCTTTCTTAATTCCACAAATTCGGGAAGTCTTTCTTCCAAATGTTTCCATTCGTTGGAATAAATATGAGTTACATCTCGGTTTTTTAAAACAACCGACAAATGCTTATCCAGAAAAAGATCAAGCTTTTCTCTCGGCGGAAGATTTGTGTTTTTTACCTCTTGAAGTTCATCAAAAAACTCCTGAGCAATTCCAAAACAAATCCATTCCAGAATTTCTTCTTTCGAACGGATGTGTGCATATAAAGAAGCCGCCTTAATGTTGAGTTTCGTTGCCAAGTCCCTCACAGAACTGCCCAAATACCCTTTCTCTTTGAAAAGTTCAACTGCTACTTCTAATATTTTCTTTTGTTTTTCTTTAAGCTCCATTTGGTAAAACGCAAAAGTACTTATTTTGATTTTAATATTTTGATTTTGAGAGGATGATTTTTAACTCAAGAATTAGAAGCTAAATACTTCATTATACATTTTAAAAATAATAAATCTCAAAAATTTATTTAAACCACTAAGAAAATTTAAGGTATGAAGTTCAATTAAGAAAAAATCAAATAGATTTTAATAAGCATTACTCTAAAAGCAAAGCATATCTTAAATATTCTAAACCTCTTAATGAAAATCTTAATGGTTTAATTCAAAAACAAGAGGAGTTGTATTTTATTATTTACCCAAATCGGACGGTTCTTCCAATAATTTTTATTCAATTTAAGCATAATCGGAAATTTTGTCTTTCTCAAATCAATTAAAAATACACAATTCGGAAATTTTGTCCAATATTTTTAAAAATTCAACAATTGAACACTTTTTGCGATATACCCATCAGAATTAAATGATTAAATAAGATTGAAGGCATCAGAATTTAGAAAATCAGATTTAAAAATTAACATTTATTTACGTCTTATGGTCTGAAATCTGATGTTTACAATCTAAAATTGAAAACTAAAGATTAAAGAATCAAAAAAAATATAAAATATGAACTTAAATCATTATACAGTAAAATCACAAGAAGCCATCCAAGCTGCACAACAAGTGGCAATGGAATTTGGCAACCAACAAATAGAACCTCAACATGTACTGGAAGGAATTTTCCAGGTGGATGAAAATATATCGCCTTTCTTATTGAAAAAATCTGAAGCAGATGCCATTTTGGTAAGAGAGCGCAATCGTGAAAATTTAGAAAAACTTCCTAAAGTGCAGGGAGGAAATATTTACCTTTCACAATCAGCGAACAAAGTTTTGCTTGATGCACCCAACATCGCTAAAAAAATGGGCGACGAATTTGTAACGATCGAACATTTATGGCTTTCATTATTAGAAACTAATTCAGAAGTTTCAAAAATACTGAAAGATATGGGCGTTACGAAAAACCTTTTGGAAGGAGCAATTAAAGAATTAAGAAAAGGTTCGAAGGCGACTTCTGCAAGTTCTGAAGAAACTTATCAGTCTCTAAATAAATATGCCAAAAACTTCAACGAATTAGCGGCAGAAGGAAAATTAGATCCCGTAATTGGTCGTGATGAAGAGATCAGAAGAGTTTTGCAGATTCTTTCAAGAAGAACCAAAAACAATCCGATTTTGATTGGTGAACCCGGTGTTGGTAAAACCGCCATCGCAGAAGGAATTGCACACAGAATTATCAATGGCGATGTTCCTGAAAACTTGCAGGATAAAACCTTGTATTCACTAGATATGGGTGCGTTGATTGCTGGAGCAAAATATAAAGGAGAATTTGAAGAACGTTTAAAATCTGTGGTCAATGAGGTTATTAAATCAGAAGGACAAATTATTCTTTTCATTGACGAAATCCACACTTTGGTTGGAGCCGGAGGTGGCGAAGGCGCGATGGATGCTGCCAATATCTTAAAACCAGCTTTGGCAAGAGGTGAATTAAGAGCCATCGGTGCAACCACTTTGAATGAATATCAAAAATATTTTGAAAAGGATAAAGCGTTGGAAAGACGTTTCCAGAAAGTGATGGTGGAAGAACCGGATACAGAGTCGGCGATATCCATTCTTCGTGGAATTAAAGATAAATATGAAGCTCACCACAAAGTAAGAATCAAAGATGAAGCGATTATTGCGGCGGTGGAAATGTCTCAACGATATATTTCGGACAGATTTTTACCAGATAAAGCAATTGATTTGATTGATGAAGCTTCAGCTAAATTGAGAATGGAAATCAATTCAAAACCAGAAGAATTGGATGTTTTAGACAGAAAACTGATGCAGATGGAAATTGAATTGGCTGCGATTTCAAGAGAAGGAAATCAGACGAAAATCGACCATTTAAAAGAAGACATTGCAAAAATTTCTGAGCAGAGAAATGAAATCAATGCTAAATGGTTGAAAGAAAAACAAAAATCTGAGGATTTAACTCAGATTAAAAAAGATATAGAATCTTTGAAACTGGAAGCAGAAAGAGCTTCAAGAGCAGGAGATTATGCGAAAGTAGCCGAAATCCAATACGGAAAAATCAAAGAAAGAGAAGATGCTTTGCAGAAACTGGAATTGGAGATGCAAAACCATCAGAATGAATTGATTAAAGAAGAAGTAACTTCCGAAAATATCTCTGAAGTGATTGCAAAATGGACAGGAATTCCTGTAACCAAACTCCTTCAATCTGAAAGAGAAAAATTATTAAGTCTTGAAAACCAACTTCATCACAGAGTTGTCGGGCAAGATGAGGCGATTACCGCTGTTGCAGATGCCATCAGAAGAAACAGAGCGGGATTAAGTGACGATAAAAAACCAATTGGTTCATTCTTATTCTTAGGAACAACCGGGGTCGGAAAAACCGAACTGGCAAAAGCGCTAGCAGAGTTTTTATTCGATGATGAAAACAATATGACGAGAATCGATATGAGTGAATATCAGGAACGTCACAGTGTTTCGAGATTGGTGGGTGCGCCTCCTGGATACGTTGGTTATGATGAAGGTGGACAATTGACGGAAGCAGTAAGAAGAAGACCTTATTCTGTCGTGCTTTTGGATGAAATTGAAAAAGCGCATCCTGATGTTTTCAACACGTTGTTGCAGGTTTTGGATGACGGAAGATTGACAGACAATAAAGGCAGAGTTGTAAATTTCAAAAATTCGATTATCATTATGACTTCGAATTTAGGTTCACATTTAATTCAGGAGCGTTTCTATTCTGCTCAGCGTGACAAGGATGATAATATCAGTCCGGAAGCTTTAGACGAAGCAAAAGATGAGGTTTTTGATTTATTGAAACAGACCTTACGTCCTGAGTTTTTAAACAGAATCGATGAGGTGGTATTGTTCCAGCCTTTAAGAAAAAAAGAAATCGGAAAAATTGTGACGTATCAGTTGAGAGGATTCAATGATATGTTAGCAAAGCGAAATATCATTATGACAGCAACGCAAGACGCTGTAGATTATCTGATGAATAAAGGATATGATCCTGCTTTCGGAGCAAGACCGTTGAAAAGAGTTATTCAACAGGAAGTTTTAAATAAATTATCAAGAGAAATTCTGGCAGGAACCGTGAATGACGGCGACAGAATCACTTTAGATTATTTCGAGGAAACAGGTTTGGTATTCAGACCTGCCGAACAATAAGTAGTTTTTTTCATATATATTATTTTTGAAAAATTTCCGCAGATTTTTGTCTGCGGAAATTTTATTTGTAGTACATCAGCTGTAAAATAAGCAAATTTCATTGTTGCAGACCTTACCATCAACAATATCTCTATTTTATACCCACTAATTCTACATCAAAAATGATGGTAGCGCCTGGAGGAATTGCTGGTCCGGCACCATTGTCTCCATACGCCAAATCCGACGGGATGTAAAATCTGTACTTAGATCCTTTGCTCATCAACTGAATTCCTTCTGTCCATCCTTTGATTACGCCACCCAAATTAATGTCCATCGGTGCGCCTCCATTTTTGTCGGTAGAGTCGAAAACAGTTCCATCCAGAAGCTTTCCGGTATATTTTACCTGTACAACGTCTGCCGCTGTTGGTTTTGTTTTACCATCACCTTCCTGCAATACCTCGTACTGTAAACCGGAAGCTGTCGTTTTCACTTTTGGGTTGCTTTTATTTTTCGTGAGAAACTCCAAACCTTTTTTCTTATTTTCATCTGCTTGCCCTCCCGCTATAGCTTGCTTTTTTTCATGCTGCTTTTGCATAAACTCCTGCATAAAGGCATCCATTTCTTCAGCCGGCATCAACTTTTTTCCTCCATCCATCTCTTCTTTAATAGCCTGAGCCAAAAGCTTTTCATCTACCTTAAAACCTTCTTGTTTCATGTTTTGAGCAATGCTTAAACCTATGTAATAAGAAGCTTTTTGTTCATCTGTATATTTGTTGTCGTCTTGTTTATCATCATTTTTAGCACAAGAAATACTAAATGCTGCTATGCAAAATAATGCGATAGTCTGTCTTTTCATTGGATAATTTTATAATTTTTAAATAATTGATGCAAATCTATCATTTATTACAGAATTTTCCCTGTCACAAAAAAGTTTTCTGTTCTAAAAATTATCATCTGGCATTTAATCAATAAAAATAGTGTAACCTAATAGACTTGGTTTGCAGCACTTATTTTTTATCGATATTTGCAGTTTAATTCACAAAATGTAAGTATGACTGATTTTATTAAACTAAATTCATGAATCTTCCGCAAATACTTTACGATACTATCACTTGGGTAGAAGGATTTACCGCTTTGATTGCTTTAATTTACTATCCAAAAGTAAAAAACCAATATTGGAAATATTTTTCA
>DKLU01000214.1:0-5697 GCA_002455915.1 Chryseobacterium sp. UBA6632 | reverse complement strand
ATATTGGAAATATTTTTCAATTTACCTCATCATTATATTTTTCTGTGAAGTTTTCGGGAAATGGGGAAACTTATTGATAGAGTATGATCGGCCTAAATTTTTCAATTATTTTGTGATTCCTTTAGAATATATTTTTTTCTATTGGCTATATGCCGCAAAATCTTTTAAGAAGCCAAAACTGTTTTATGGTTTAACGCTCGCTTATCTGCTTACCTTTATTCCGAACGAACTTTTCTTCAATAAGAATAATTTAATTTTTTCATTTAATTATACCTTCGGCGGATTGATTCTGATGGGACTTGTAATTTATGAATTTCATAAACAAATCAACTCTAAGGAAATTCTACACTTTAGCAGAAGCAAAATGTTCTTCATCAATATTGGAGTAACATTATTTTATATCGGAACAATGCCTTTTTGGACCTTTCATCCTATTATCAGCGAATATAAAGACATTTGGAATATTTATTACAGCTATTTCCAGCTGTCATTAATTGTGATGTATCTTCTTTTTTCGATCTCTATCATTCGAGGTAAAAATGACTATTAGTTAAATTTTGACTACATATTTTAAAATATTTTTACAATCCGTAAAATCACGGTAAAATAAACAGTATAATTCACATTATATAATTTATTTTTAAAACCATTTTTTTTCGACATTTGCAGATCAATAAACCCTTATACAACAAACTAGTTATGAGTACAGAATCTACAAATGAAAAAGATCCTTTGAGACCCGGATTTATGTCAAGCGATTTAATTCAAACTTTAATCGACAATTATCGTAGTGGTCACGGAAGAGCAATCAACAGTACCTTGGGAATAGAAGATGCGAATTCTATCTGGTTTGATCTCCCAAAATTGAAGAAATTCATCTCTATGATTGAAGAGGAAGCCGCTAAAGTGAATCCTGATACAACCGAAGAAGATCTGGGTATCAGATTTTATTACGCAGCCTATCCAAAAGAGGAGAATTGGGATCTTATGGATAGCCACCCAGTGGAAAAAGAATATGCTGAAAAACATACAATAGTGATGGTTCCGACTTTAAAAAGAGAAAGCGAAACAGGAGAAGTATTACACTTTGATTTCAACCCGACAAATGCAAATGAAGAGAAATCAATGGCATTAAGCTCTAGAAAAGCCAACTTATCCATAATTGCAGAAAATAATGGTAGCCTTATCCCTCCTGGCTTATCTATAGTAGAATCTTTTGATTAATAAATTTTTATAACTTTACACAACATGAATGATTTCCAACAATTTATCGCCGGTATTTTGCTTTGGGCCGAAGGCCTTGCTGCAATTATAGGCCTCTTTTATTATAATCAAATAAAAAAAGAGCAGTGGAGGTTTTTTATGTTTTATTTAATGTTTATATTTATTTGCGAAGCTCTCGGAAAATGGGCAAATTTCATCTATTTTCCGAAAGCTTTGTTTT
The DNA here is from genome assembly GCA_002455915.1 of Chryseobacterium sp. UBA6632. Lineage (GTDB taxonomy): Bacteria > Bacteroidota > Bacteroidia > Flavobacteriales > Weeksellaceae > Chryseobacterium. The sequence goes on along the minus strand of DKLU01000214.1, from coordinate 4,253 downwards.
ATAATTATTTTGTAATGCCAGTTCAATTTATATTTTTTTATTGGCTATTTGCAGCAAAATCATTGAAAAGACCTAAACTTTTCTATATTTTGTCAATACTATACCTTATCACATTTATTATTAGCGAACTATACTTTTCAAAAAGGAAAATAGTATTTTCTTTTAATTATACCTTCGGATGTTTACTTTTAATGCTTCTTGTAGCTATGGAATATTATAAACAAGTTAATTCTACGGATATTCTTAATTTTAGTAGAAACAGAATGTTTTATATTAGCCTAGGAATTACAATCTCATATATTGGTACTCTTCCTTTTTTTGCATTGTATGATCAACTGTACACATATCAAGGACTTTGGAATATATATTTTGATTATTTCCTGATTGCCAATGTAGTTATGTATTTATTATTCGCAAGTTCATTTATATGGGGAAGACGGAGCTCTTAATGATAATGGTTTTATTCAACCTTTTTTTTGTGATGTTTGTCGTCGCAGTGGTTATCTATATCTGGAAATATAAGCAAAGAAAAAGAGAACATACCATTGAAATTAAAAAGAAAAATGAAGAGCATCAACGCGAACTTCTCGCCACCCAGCTAGAAATTCAGCAGGCAACCATGCAGCAGATCGGGCGAGAACTTCATGACAATATAGGGCAGAAGTTGACATTGGTAAGCCTTTATACACAGCAATTATTGTACGAAAATAAAGTTCCCGAAGTGAGTGAAACCATCGATCTGGTTTCACAGATCGTGAACCAGTCTTTGCAGGATCTGAGAAGCTTATCTAAGACATTAACGGATGATAACATCAATCAGAAGGACATTATCACTTTAATTCAGGAAGAGGTAGACAATACGAATGATTTTAAAAGCTGTAAAGTTCATTTTGAATCGAGTATAAAAAACCTTGATTTAGAATTTGTTCAGAAAAATGTATTGTTGAGAATTGCTCAGGAGTTTATTCAGAACAGTATAAAGCATTCACAATGCAAAAATATCTATATTAGCCTCACCACATCCGAAACCGAAGAATGGAAACTTCACTTACAAGATGATGGAAAAGGTTTTGACAGATCAAAAATAACCTCCAACGGAATCGGGCTCACCAATATGAAGAACAGAGCCAGCGTAATTGGTGCAGACTATATCTTGGAAAGCAACGAAGCAGCGGGCACTTCATTAAGTATTATTTTAAAAAGAAATTCATGAAAAAGACTATTGTAATTGTAGACGACCATATCCTTATCGCAAAAGCTATTGAAGGAATTATTCATAATTTTCAGGATTTTGAAGTCATCTATGTTGCGGAAAACGGCAAAGATCTTATTCAGAAATTCGAAAGCAACAACCAAATTCCGGATATTATTTTACTCGACATCAGCATGCCGATGATGGATGGTTTTGAAACAGCATTATGGCTGAAGGAAAATCACCCCGAAATTAAAGTGATGGCTTTGAGCATGCAGGGCGAAGACAAAAGCGTCATTAAAATGATAAAAAACGGAGCTAAAGGATATTTACTAAAAAATACGCACCCGAAAGATCTGGAAACAGCACTTTCAAAACTTAATAGCGATGGTTTTTTCTATCCGGAATGGGCTTCAAAGATTATTTTTTCCAACCTCAGCAATGAAGAAGTTGAAAAAAACATTAAAATTTCGGAACGCGAAAAAGAGTTCTTAAAATATACCGTCACCGAATTAAGCTACAAAGAAATTGCTGATAAAATGTGTTGCAGCCCAAGAACGGTAGAAAGTTACCGAGATCAGCTTTGTGACAAGCTAGACCTGAAAACCCGTGTGGGGCTCGCTGTTTTTGCCATTAAAAACGGTTTCGCAGAATCTTAAAACACACTTAAATATATATCAAAAAAAATCCTTTTTCAGCATTTTGAAAAAGGATTTTTGTTTTATTACAATTTTATTTTACAATGTTTTAGAATTGTCATTCGGTGTATAATCCATAAATAGATCACCATCTAGCTGTACAGATTTTACTTTCTTTTTAATAGGAATGGTAAGATTGGTCTGTTTTTGATCTTTTTCCCAAACTGCCGGAGAAAAGTGAAGTTTTTCAACCGTTCCGTCTTCATAATTCAGCACCGCATCAAAAGGGATAGCAAAACCGCCAACATTATCAACACCTACGGTCAGAAGATCATTCAGTTGTATAACTTTTCCTACTTTCAGATCAATATAATTATTGGTATAAAACCAATTGTTGAAAAACCAGTTCAAATTTTTTCCCGAACCCGTATTCATAGAATTAAAATAATCCCAAGGCACAGGATGTTTACCGTTCCAGTTATTCATATAATGATGTAACGCTTTTTTAAACAAATCATCGCCCAGATAATCTTTTAAAGCAAGATAAGACAAAGAAGCTTTCACATAAGAATTATTTCCATATCCTGCGCCGCTTACCTGTGTACTCATCGAGATAATCGGTTGATCCTGTTCTGCCGACGGATCATTGATCCATTTTTTAACTCTGAAGTTTTTATAAAAATCCTTAGCGGCCGTTTCACCATTTTCATCAATTCCAATTAAATATTCCAGTGTTGTTGCCCAGCCTTCATCCATAAAAGCATATCGCGTTTCATTGATTCCCATATAAAAAGGGAAATATGTATGTGCAATCTCATGATCTGCCGTTAACCTTGCATCTTGAAAATTATCCGGAATGCTGCTATCGTTGATCATCATTGGGTATTCCATATCTGCATACCCCTGAATTGCCGTCATTACATTATACGGATATTCTACGCCCGGCCAGTTTTTTGAAAACCAATCAAGGTTGTAACGCATCCATTCTGTATATTTCTCAAAATCTTTTGTCCCTGCTTTGTATGCGGCTTGTATGCTTGCTCTTTTTGTTTTCAGCTGAACACTGGATGCATCCCAGACATAATGATTACTCAGTGCAAAACAGAAATCGGTGATATTGTTTGCTTTAAATTTCCAGACATTCCATTTATTAGCTTTGGTTACTTTACCGGATCTCATCTCGGCTTCTGTTGCCACATGAATTATTTTATCACTCTTTAATGAAGATTTATATCTCGTTAAAAATTGATTCTGAAGCACGGCTTCCGGATTCAGAAAATCTCCCGTTGCCCAAACCACATAGTTTTTCGGAGCTGAAATGGCAAAAGAATAATCATTAAAATCGTTATAAAACTCCTGTCTGTCAGAATGCGGAAGCATATCCCAGCCGTTATAATCATCGTATACAGAAATTCTTGGGAAGGAGTACGCTACGTAAAAAGTTTCAGGGTCGATCTGCCCTTCTCTTCCACTTTGTACTGATAAAGGATATTCCCACTCTATTTTTACTTCAGCTTTTGTTTTTGATTTTAAAACAGAATTAAGCTTTACCTTTTCTACCGTTCCCCAATCATCACTGTTGATATTATATTTTTCACCATTTACGATAAATGATTTAATATGTAAACCCGATGAAAGGAAATCTTTTGAAACAAATCCCGATCTTGGAGATTGCGGCTTGTGAAGGTTATTAACAAATCGAATCGCCAATTCGTTCAAATCATTCGGACTATTGTTGGTGTAAACAATTGTTTCTTTCCCCGAAACAATTTTCGTACCGGCATCTACCTTTACCTCAACATTATAAACCCCTTTATTCTGCCAATAATTTTTACCCGGAGCTCCCGACAGATCGCGGGTTCCGTTTTCGTATGCCTTTTTAATATTTCTCGGCATATACAGATCCTGCGCGGATATTTGCCAAGAAACCATTAAAAATAGGCCAACAATAAATCTCTTCATTTTTCCTTATTTAAGACTAACTCCAAAATTAACAAAAATTGAAGGATAGAGCGTTACATTTATACAAGTTTAAAGAATCACAATAACGTGTCCATTATTCAATTGAAATTATTTTTATGATAGGTAAAATGTTTTGTATCTGATCGAAAATATTTTCATCCGTTTTGAACCCGCGACGGGCAGAATCAATATTAGTTTGACCAAGTTTTGATAGTCGCCAGCAAGAATCAAAACTGATTGAGACTTTCTGAACCTCAGACGAAGCAAACCAATAGTTATTTTGTTAAGTTTATAATGTTTCCGGTAAGAACTAAAAGTGGTTGAAGGTTTCTGAAGTTCAGACGGGGAAAAATTACTATTTGGAATAATGTGGATACTGACAACGGAGATGGTTTTGATTTTTTACATTAGTTTTTTTAGGGTTCCGGGGCGACGGCTTCGCCGTAGTCTTGGTCGGAAGA